>JAFVTF010000063.1 GCA_017503375.1 Lentisphaeria bacterium
CCTCGTCCTCAGCTTGGGAAGCTGGTGCACTACCATTGTGCTACACCCGCAGAATGGATGTAATATACTCCACCTTATGCATCTTTCAAGTCGGCATTATGTTTTTTTTCAATAATTTCAAACGGAGAATATAGAGAAAACCCTTGATTTTTCAAAATAAAAGAGTATATTATCTTCTGTTTAAAAAAGAAAAAATACTATTTAGAACCTAAAATATAAGAAAGGAAGGTCCGGACAATGAAAGCAATCACTGACTGGAACAAAGATGACAAAAGAATCGGGATCGCCGCAGACCACGGCGGATTTGAACTGAAAAAAGAAATTTCTGCAACTCTGACAGCTCAGGGCTATGAAGTGCTGGATTACGGTCCGACCGTATTCGATCCGCTGGATGATTACAGTGATTTCGGAGTCGGTCTTGCCCGTGCAGTTTCTTTTGGCGAACTGGAACGCGGTATTCTGCTTTGCCGTTCCGGTGTTGGAATGGGAATCTGCGCAAACCGTTTCCACAACGTTCGCGGAGCTCTTTGCTTCAATGAAAAGATTGCTTCTGCCTGCCGCGCTCACAACAGCGCAAACGTCCTCGTGATCCCCGCTGATTATGTGACCAAAGAAGAAATCGAAAAGATCATCACTGCATGGCTCGGCGGAACTTTTGAAGGCGGCCGTCACATGGCACGTCTGGAAAAAGCTGAAAAACTCAGCTATGATGATATCGCTGCACTCCGTTTTGCCGACCCCGAAATTGCTGCTTGCATCGATGCTGAAGCAAAACGTCAGGATGAAGGAATCGAATTGATTGCATCCGAAAACTTCACCAGCACAGCAGTCCGCGCTGCACAGGGAAGCGTTCTCACCAACAAGTATGCAGAAGGATATCCCGGAAAGCGTTACTACGGCGGCTGCGTCAACGTTGACGAAGTGGAACAGATCGCGATCGACCGTGCCTGCAAGCTGTTCGGAGCAGAAGCTGCAAACGTTCAGCCCCACGCAGGAAGCCAGGCAAACATGGCTGTCTACTTTGCTCTGCTGAACCCCGGTGACACCGTTCTTGCTATGAGTCTTGACCACGGCGGACATCTGACCCACGGTCATCCGATGAACTTCTCCGGAAAACTCTACAATATCGTTCCCTATGGAGTTTCCCAGGAAACTGAACAGATTGATTATGATGAAATCGAAGCAATGGCAATGGAATGCAAACCCCGTATGATCCTTGCAGGAGCAAGTGCATATCCCAGAACCATTGATTTTGCAAGACTCCGTCAGATCGCCGACAAAGCAAATGCGTTTCTGTTCGTTGACATGGCACACATTGCCGGTCTGGTTGCAGCCGGACTTCACCCGAACCCGGTTCCCTACTGCGACGTTGTCACCACAACCACCCACAAGACCCTGCGCGGTCCCCGCGGCGGTTTGATCCTCTGCAAAGAAAAATACATCAAAGCCATCAACAGTAAAGTCTTCCCCGGACTTCAGGGCGGACCTCTGGAACACGTTATCGCAGCAAAAGCAGTCTGCTTCAAGGAAGCCATGAGCGATGAATTCAAAGCCTACCAGGAACAGCTGGTCAAGAACGCAAAAGTCCTGGCAGACGAACTGGTCAAGAAAGGTTTCCGTATTGTTTCCGGCGGAACAGACAACCACCTGATGCTGGTTGACCTCCGTCCGAGAGGCTGCACCGGAAAAGAAGTTCAGATTGCTTGCGACAAGGCTGGAATCACACTGAACAAGAATATGATTCCCTTCGACCCCGAAAAGCCCTTCGTTACCAGCGGTGTCCGCGTCGGAACCCCTGCTGTTACCACACGCGGCATGAAAGAAGCTGAAATGGTCAGAATTGCAGACTTCATCAACCGTGCTGTTGAAAACAAAAATGATGATGCCGCACTGGCAGCCATCGCCAAGGAAGTGGCGGAATTCACAAAAGCATTCCCCATGCCCCAGTTCTAATCACAGAAAGATCAGGTGAATCATGATTGATATCAAATACATCCGCGAAAATCCCCAGTTTATCAAGGACAACTGCAAGCGCAGAGGTTCTGATGCGGATATTGATGCGATTGCACAGATTGATACAGAACGCCGCACGGTTCAGACCCGTGCGGAACAGCTCCGTGCAGAACGCAACCGTCTGAGCAAAGAATGCGGAAAGAATCCTGAAGCCCGCGAACAGGTCAAAGCAATGAAGGAAGAACTCACCGCTCTGGAACAGAAAGAAGCGGAACTGGGTGCTCTCCTCGATGAAAAACTTTCCTGGCTGCCCAACATTCTCGATCCGGAAGTACCTGATGGAGATGATGATCAGGCAAACAAGGAAATCCGTGTTGTCGGCAAGATTCCTGAATTCGGTTTCAAAGTGAAAGATCACGTTGAACTGGGTGAATCTCTTGATATTCTCGACATCAAACGCGGTGCAAAAGTTGCACAGTCCGGGTTCTACTACTGGAAAGGCAAAGGTGCGATCCTTTGCGATGCAATGTACACCTGGATCAAAGCTGAACTGATGAAACGCGGTTTCACACCGTTCATCACCCCCAGCGCAGCAAAAGAACGGACACTTTTCGGAACAGGCTATCTTCCCTTCTTTGCAGATCAGACCTATAAAATCGAACGGGATGATCTGGCATTGATCGGAACCTCTGAACAGACACTTGTCGGTTATCACACCGATGAAGTTCTGGAAGCAGAAACCCTGCCCCTCTGCTACACCGCACATTCCCCCTGTTTCCGTACAGAATCCGGAAGCTACGGAAAAGCCAGCCGCGGTATTTTCCGTGTTCATGAATTCCACAAAGTCGAACAGATCATTTTCTGTATGCCGGAAGATTCCGTCAAACAGCATTTGTTCGCTCTGGAAAATGAAGAAATGATTCTCCAGAAGCTCGGAATCCCCTACCACGTTGTGGATGTATGCGTCGGCGACATGGGTGCTCCCGGTTACCGCAAGTATGACATTGAAGGCTGGTTCCCCAGTTTCAACGGATACCGTGAACTTACCTCCAACACAAACCTGACCGAATTCCAGTCCCGCCGTCTGAATATCCGTTACAAGACGAAAGACGGACAGAAAGGTTATGTTCATACGATCAGTGCCACAGCTGCAACTGACCGCTGCGTGATCTGTCTGCTGGAAAACTATCAGCAGGAAGACGGTTCCGTAGTGATTCCTGAAGTTCTGCGTCCTTACACCGGTTTCGACAAGATCGAAGCAAAAAAATAATGAGGTTTTCTCATGGGAAAAACATTAGCACAGAAAATTTTTGATGCACACTTGATCGACACTCCGGCAGAGGGCGTTTCCGTCCTCTCCCTCGACAGAGTGTTCTGTCATGAAATCACCACCCCGATCGCAATCAATGACCTTGTTGCACGGGGGAAAGACCGCGTTTTCGATCCCACCAAGATCAAAGCTGTGATCGACCACGTTACCCCTTCCAAAGATTCCAAAACTGCTGAACAGGCAAAAACTCTCCGTGACTGGGCAAGACGCAACGATATTAAAGACTTCTTTGATATCGGCGAAAATGGTGTCTGCCACGCAATCTTCCCGGAAAAGGGATTTGTCCGCCCCGGTTATACTGTCATCATGGGTGACTCTCATACCTGTACACACGGTGCTTTCGGTGCATTTGCCGCAGGTGTCGGAACAACAGATTTGGAAGTCGGTATCCTCAAAGGTGTCTGCACCATGCGTTCTCCCGACACCATTAAAGTCAACGTCACCGGAAAACTTCCGGAAGGTGTTTATGCAAAGGACGTGATCCTTTCCATCATCAAGATGCTGACCGTGAACGGAGCAACGGACAAGGTGATCGAATTTGCCGGACCTGTGATTGATTCCTTCTCCATGGAATCCCGTATGACTCTCTGCAACATGGCAATTGAAGCCGGCGGAACCTGCGGATGCTGCTATCCTGACATGGTTACAGTGGACTATCTCTGGAGCTTCATTTCCAAGGAATTTGAAAGCAGAGAAGCTGCTCTGAAAGAATATTCCAAGTGGCGTCCGGATGATGATGCTGAATATTTCCAGGTCATCGACTTTGATGTTACAAATCTGGAACCTGTCATGACAGTCAACTACAAACCGGACCAGGTCCGCACCATCCGCGAAATGGAAGGTACAAAAGTTGACCAGGTTTATATTGGTTCCTGTACAAACGGGCGTATTGAAGACTTGCGGATCGCAGCTTCCGTGCTGAAAGGCAAACGGATCGCTCCCAATGTCCGTGCGATCGTTTCCCCTGCCACACCGCTGGTGTTCCGTCAGGCATTGGCAGAAGGCATCATTCAGATTTTCATGGATGCCGGATTCTGCGTGACAAACCCGACTTGCGGCGCATGTCTGGGAATGAGTAATGGAGTTCTTGCAAACGGTGAAGTCTGTGCAAGTACAACGAACCGCAACTTCAACGGACGTATGGGTAAAGGCGGTATGGTTCATCTGATGAGCCCTGCATCTGCAGCTGCAACAGCCATTGCCGGTTCCATTAAAAACTCTCCTCTTTATAAAGGATAAGGGTGAAAACATGAAAAATTTCAGCGGTAAAATCCTGTTTCTGGACCGTTCCGATATCAATACGGATGAAATCATTCCCGCAAAATATCTGACAGAACTGACCAAGGAAGCACTCAAACCCTATTGTCTGGAAGATTTGAACCTTCCTCCGTTCAACCCCAAGACTGATGTTGCGGGCAAGAGCGTGATTGTCACCAGAGCAAACTTCGGCTGCGGTTCCTCCCGGGAACACGCTCCCTGGGTTCTGGAATGCAATGGAATCAACCTTGTCATTGCAGAAAACTTTGCAAGAATCTTCCGTCAAAATATGTTCAACTGCGGTTTGATGGCAATTCAGCTTGCACCGGAAGTCATTGATGACATCTTCAAGACTTTTGCCGGCGGCGAAGCAGAATGTTCCACCGATCTTGACAAGCTCGTATTCACCATTTCCGGCAGCGGAGTGACCAGAGAATACAAGTTTGAAGTCGGTAAATTTGACTTTGAACTGGTCAAAGCCGGCGGTTGGGTCGACTACGCCGACAAGAAGTATTGATCCATGCCGGACGATTGGATCGACATACAAAAAGACGACGCACATGTCTCCCGGGAACGCGCAAAAGCCCGGGAGCTGCGTAATTCATCCTGGTGGAAGCAGCAGCTCTCCACCGGGATTTGTTATTATTGCAAACAAAAATTCAAGCCGGAAGAATTGACTATGGATCATATTGTTCCGGTAGTGCGCGGCGGGAAATCGACAAGAGGCAACGTTGTTCCCTGCTGCAAAGAGTGTAATTCCGAAAAAAAATATTTGACGCCTGCAGAAATGATCATGAAAGAACTGGGGCTGTAACCTGATTCAAAAAGGAGCTGATCTGATGGGATCCTGTGTTGAAATCCGCGGTATATCAAAATCCTATATCAAAGGAAAAAAAGTTCTTGAACCTATTGACCTTACAGTGAATCCCGGAGAGATCTTTTTCCTGCTGGGTTCCTCCGGCTGCGGGAAATCAACACTCCTCAGAACCATTGCCGGATTATTGACACCGGACAGCGGAAAGATTTTTTTTGACGGTAATGATATCACAGATCTGGCTCCCGAAAAACGCCGTGCTGCAATGGTGTTCCAGAACTATGCCCTCTGGCCCATCATGAACGTTGTGGAAAATGTGGAATTTGGTTTGAAAGCAATGGGGAAACTGAGTTCCAGAGAGATCCGGAAACGGGCAATGGAAGCTCTGGATCATGTACGGCTCGGAGATTATGCTGACCGGAAAATCCAATCACTTTCCGGCGGACAGCAGCAGCGGGTCGCTCTGGCTCGTGCACTCGCTGTTGATCCTGCAGTTCTTCTGCTGGATGAACCGCTTTCCAACCTCGATGCCAGACTCCGTGATGAAATGCGGTTGGAAATCCGCAGAATCTGCAAAGAACGCTCTCTCACCTCCATTTATGTCACTCATGACCGCAGGGAAGCATTGAGTATGGCTGACAGAATCGCTGTTTTGAACAACGGAATTCTTCATCAGACAGGAACTCCGCGGGAACTTTACTGTACTCCGACAGACAAATTTGTTGCCTGTTTCCTCGGCGATGCCAATATCCTCCCCGGAAAAATTCTGGAAGGGAATAAAATAGAAACTGCGCTCGGAATTCTTCCGTTCCAGTCGGAAAAAACATTTGCGGCAGGAACAGATGCAGAAGTAATGATCCGGCCCTCCGCATTCAGTTTTACCCGGCAGAACAGTTCTGATGTTGCCGTGAAAGCGGTATTGACAGAAGGAACTTATCTGGGAGAACGCACCGAATGGCTGCTGGATTCCGCCTGCGGAAAATTGACGGTCAGCGAGACTTTCCCGCCGATCCGTGAATTCAATCAGACCTGCGAACTTTTCGTTGCGCCGGAAAACATCGTCCTTCTTCCCGGGAGCTGCAAATGAAAACGAAAGTTCTGATCATACTGATCATCTTTGCGGTGATCCTTCTTCCGCCGCTGCTGCTGCGGGATAAAGGAGCCGCGCCTGTGATCCCCTCCTCCGATATGGAACGGCTTGTCATTATCACACCTCATGCAGATTCCATCAAAACAGAAACCGGAAATGCCTTCCGGAAATATTATAAGCAGAAATACGGCAATGATATTATTCTGGACTTCCGGGCACCCGGCGGAACTTCTGATATTGTCCGTTTTATTGCAGACCGTTATAAAATTGAATTCCGGGATTACTGCGAAAAGAACGGAATTGAATGGACATCAGCGGTTGCAGCAGGATTTTCCGATGCGGCAACGGACCGGAATCCGAACGCGGACCCGGCGGTAAAACAGGCAAGAAAACTCTTTTTGCAGTCAGATGTGGGAATCGGCATTGACCTGATGTACGGCGGCGGTGTTTTCGATATGTCCCGTCAGGCGGCACGCGGATTTGCTGTTGACGGTAAAATCGATCCGTCATATATTTCTGAAGATAAAATGCCGAAGAGTTTCGGCGGAGAAATGATTTATGATCCGCAAGGCAGATTCTACGGACTCTGTCTTTCCACATTCGGGATCGTGATCAACACGGACCGGATTGCGGAAATGGAAGATAAAAATCATCCGGAACGGTGGGCTGATCTTGCGGCTCCCAGATTTTTCAATAAACTTGCGATTGCCGACCCATCAAAATCCGGTTCTGCCAATAAATGTTTTGAAGTCGTTGTTCAGCAATGTATGGCAGAAGCAGAGAAAACTCCGGGAAAAAAATGGCAGGATGGCTGGGTTGACGGTTTGAACCTGATCAAAAAGATCATTGCCAATGCCTCAGTCATTACAGATTCTGCCAGTAAAGTTCCCCGGGATGTTGCTTCCGGAAATGCTGCGGCAGGAATGGCTATTGATACTTACGGTTTGACCGAACAGGAATGGAACGTACTTCAGTTCGGGAAACCGCATTTCCTTTATATCACGCCCAAAGGCGGAACAGCTGTATCTCCGGACCCGGTTCAGATGCTGCGCGGTGCACCCAATCAGAAAGCCGCCAGAGCGTTTATCGAATTTATGTTGTCAGAAGGACAGAAAACCCTGTGTTTCAGTGCCGGAACTCCGGGAGGACCGGAAAAATATGCGTTACGCAGACCGCCTGTGCTGAAAGAACTTTACAAACCGGAATACAGAAAATTCCGTTCTGATCCGGATTACAATCCCTATGCCTCCGGAGCAGACTTTGTTTATCGCGGAGAACGCACCGGAAGATATTACAATCTTCTCAGAATCCTGATCCGTGTGCTGATGCTGGATTGTCAGGAAGAATTGCAAACAGCCTGGGCTGCGATCATCAAAGCCGGCGGTCCGGACAAGGTTCCGGAAGCAATGAAAGAGTTCAATGCTCTTCCGTTCAGCTATGCAGAAGCCTCAAAAGCCTCCAAAGGATTGAACGCTGAAAATGCCCGCGATGTCGTTCGACTGAAACGGGAATGGCGTGACAATATGCGGAAACATTATCAGAAAGCGGCGGAACTTGCCGCGGAAGGACGCTGAGATCATGGTTAAATTTTCAAAATATGCTGTAACGCTTCTGACAGCGGTTTTTCTTGCGGTATTTCTCCTGCTTCCCGTGGGAACTGTTATTTTCGGCGGGATGTCTGACCTTCAGCTGGTCAAAGAGGTTTTTGCCAATGCTGTTTACATGCAGGGATTGCTGAATTCCTTCAAGATTGCTGTCGTGACAACTTTTCTGGTATTTCTGATTGCATTGCCCATGGCATTGATCTATGATGCTTTTGAATTTCCGGGCAAAGGATTGGCTCACATCGCAGCAATGATTCCGATGATTCTTCCGCCGTTTGTGGGAGCTCTGGGATTCCAGCAGATTCTCGGTCACTATGGAGTGCTCAATACAATACTCATCAACTGCGGAATGGAACGGATCAATTTTCTCACAGGCGAAGGCCGATTCTGGTCGATCTGTCTGATTGAAGCTCTGCACCTTTATCCGATTCTTTATCTGAATCTTGTTTCCTCATTGGGAAATATTGACCCTGCAATGCGGGATGCTGCAAGAAATATGGGAGCCGGATTTTTCCGGAGACTGTTCTGCATTACCCTGCCCATGATCCGTCCCGGAATTCTCGCTGGGGGAAGTCTTGTTCTTATCTGGAGTTTTACAGAACTTGGAACGCCGCTCATGTTCGGCTATAACCGGACAACCGCTGTTCAGATTTTCAATGGGTTGACAGAATTGAAATCCAATCCGGAACCCTTTGCACTGGTGTTGGTAATGCTGGTGATCTCCACCATCATGTATCTGCTGGCGAAAGTGCTTCTCCGCAGTGAAAGTGCCGGGTCCTCAAAAGGAACAGCCGGAACAGCAGCTGACCGTTTGCAGGGAGCAAAAAAATATCTGCCGACATTGTTCTTTGCATTGGTGACATTTCTTGCCGCCCTGCCCCACATCGCATTGATTTTCACCTCCTTCTCCCTGAGATGGCATTCCACGATTCTCCCGGAGAACTGGACAATGCTGAATTATAACAATGCATTATCCCACCCGCTGGTTGTTCCGGGAATCATCAACAGTTTGAGATACTCCGGACTTGCCATGCTTTTTGCATTGACCATCGGAACGGTAATTGCATTTATCACAAAACGCTGGAAGGTTCCCGGCGGCTGGCTGCTTGATGCGCTTGCGATGCTTCCGGTGGCAGTTCCCGGAATCGTTGTTGCATTCGGATATCTCGGAATGGCTGTGGAATTTTCCTGGGCGAAAGAATTTTTCAATCCCATGGAAAATCCGGTGTGGCTGCTTTCCGTTGCTTATGCGGTCAGACGCCTTCCGTATGTTTTGAGATCAGTTTCCGCCGGATTGGAGCAGACTCCGCTGGAATATGAAGAGGCGGCCCGGACATTCGGAGCAACACCGTTCCGGACGGTCAGGAAAATCGTGTTTCCCATGATCGGAGCAAACCTGCTTGTGGGTGCATTATTTGCTTTCAGTTTTTCCATGCTGGAAGTTTCCGACTCCCTGATTCTTGCTCAGAAGACGCAGCATTTCCCGATCACCCGTGCGATTTTGGAACTTTCCCAGATTCTTGCATCCGGAGCTTATACAGCATGTGCATTCGGAGTCTGGACCATGCTTTTCCTTTGTGCGTCCATCGGAGCAGCGGGCGTTCTGCTCGGGAAAAAACTCGGTTCAATCTTCCGTCTCTGATCAGGAGTATTTTGAATGGAAGAGAATATCCCGAAAGCTCTTTACGCACCGATCCGCCAGTTCAAAGGTTACATTGCCATTGAACGCGGATTGAGTGAAAACACTTCCGATGCTTATGAAAGTGATCTGGAAGATTTTGTGAAATATCTCAGTGAATCCGGCTTTACCAGTTATGCAGAAATTGAACGGGAAGACATTGAAGATTATCTTTTTCACTGCAAAGAGCGGAATTTTGAAGCGTCAACGATGGCGCGCAGACTGGTCTGTCTGAAAGTCTATTTCGGATATCTCTTTCAGGATAAAATCATCCCGGTCAACATTCTGGAAGTCATGGATGCGCCCAAGATATGGCGGACACTCCCGGACTCGCTGACCCCGCAAGAAATTGAGCGGATGCTTGCTGTTTATCCGGTGAATGCTCAAGATCATCTGAGCATCCGCAACCGTGCGATTTTAGAAGTGATGTATGCCTGCGGACTGCGGGTTTCTGAAGCGGTAACGCTTACCACATCAGCGATCAATATGGATGACTGTATTGTAAGGATCCGGGGAAAAGGTTCCAAAGAACGGCTGGTCCCCATTGGACACCATGCAATGCAGGCAATCGCAAGATATCTGACAAAGGTCCGTCCTCTGCATAAGAAATCAGCAGAAACCTCTGCATTGTTTTTATCCTACCGGGGCAAGCCGCTTGACCGGGAACGGATCTGGATGATTATCAAAGATACAGCCATAGAAGCCGGGATCACGAAAGAGATCCATCCGCACACATTCCGTCATTCCTTTGCAACGCACCTTCTGGAAAATGGGGCCGATTTGCGAATGATTCAGGAAATGCTTGGTCATGCAGACATTTCCACAACACAGATTTACACCCATGTCGACAGCAGACAACTGCTTTCCGTACATAAAAAATTCCATCCGCGGGCATAAAACCTCAATAATACCGGAAAAAAGCGGAAAAAAAACGCTATTTGTGAGGAATTGAGCTTGCAATTTCAGTAAAGAGGGGGTATAGTTCCACTTGTTTCGGACTGTTTTACAACAGACCTTGTATCTGATCATTTTGCAAAGGAAGATAAATATGTCAGTTAACGTACTTGTCGGCATCCAGTGGGGAGATGAAGGAAAAGGAAAAATTATCGACGTTCTTACGAGCGCCGCAGAAATGGTTGTCCGTTTTCAGGGAGGCAATAACGCCGGACACACCGTAGAAAACGGCGATGAAAAGCACGTTCTGCATCTGGTCCCCTCCGGAATTCTCCGTCCGGGCGTTCCCTGCGTCATCGGCAACGGTGTTGTCGTCGACCCCATTGAATTGAAAAAAGAAATGGAACTTCTCCGTGACCGCGGAGTTGATATTTCTTCTATTCAGGTCAGCTCCCGCTGTCAGCTGATCATGCCCTGGCACAAACTTCTGGATGCGTTCAACGAATCCAGTGCAGCCAAGAAAGGCAAAAAGATCGGAACTACTCTCCGTGGAATCGGACCTGCATACACTTATAAAGTTGCCCGTACCGGTATTCGCGGCGGTGAAATTCTGAACAAGGAAGCGTTCAAGCAGCGTTTCATGGAACAGGGCGAAGCCTACAACAAGCTTTATGTTCCTGCCGGAGCAACGGAACTTGATCTTGAAGCCGCATGGAAAGATCTCGAACCGGCTCTTGACTTTGTCAAACCTTATATCCGTGATACCGTTGTCACCATTAACGAAGCTGCTCAGGCCGGCAAAAAAGTTCTTCTGGAAGGAGCTCAGGGAATGTTCCTTGATATCGACCACGGAACCTATCCGTTTGTGACAAGCAGCAACACCACAACAGGTGGAGCTTGTACCGGAACAGGACTTTCTCCCAGAGCTGTCACCAGAGTCTGGGGTGTTATCAAGGCTTATACCACCCGCGTTGGCGAAGGTCCCTTCCCCACCGAACTCTTTGATGATATGGGCGAACACCTCCGTACAAAAGGCGGTGAATTCGGTGCAACAACCGGTCGTCCCCGCCGTTGCGGATGGTTCGATGCTGTTGCATGCCGTTACAGCTGCATGGTAAACGGTGTTGATTATCTCGCAGTTACCAAACTTGACGTTCTGGATGGACTTGATACGGTCAAGATGTGTGTCGGCTACAAAATCAACGGAGAAATCGTCCGTGACTTCCCTGCAGAAGCATGTTCTTTCTCTGATCTTGAACCTGTCTATGAAGATCTGCCCGGCTGGAAAGAATCCACCGAAAATGCCCGTTCCTTTGAAGAACTTCCTGTCAATGCTCAGAAATATCTGGAACGCATGGCAAAAGAAGTCAATGCAAAGATCGGTATTATCTCTGTTGGACCGAAACGGGATCAGACATTTGCATTGATTCCGGATTGTCTGGGGTAATATGCCATCTTTTTTCACCAGAAAAAAATCAGACGGATCTCAGGTGTTAGCAGCCCTGAGATCCGTTTTTTTCCGTTTTGATTACAAGCAGATCATACCGATGATCATTCTGCTTCTGTTCGGAGTTTTCTTTGTGTATGGGATCGGACAGCAGGTTGGCGGAGTTGGAGCTGAAATCTACTGGCGGCGTCAAATCCAATGGGCGGTTATCGGATTGATTATCTGGCTGATTTCTGCGCTTCTGGATTACCGGAAATATGGAGTGATTGCCATGTTTCTCTGGCCTGTCTGTATTTCTCTGCTTGGCATTGTCCTGAAGTTCGGTGTTGGCAGATTCGGAGCAAAACGCTGGTTTTCGCTGTTCGGATTCAGTGTGCAGCCATCGGAAATTGCAAAACTCTGCACGATTATTTTTCTGGCGTGGCTTCTTTCCAGAAAGGATATTGATGTTAATAAAATCAAGTGGTTTTTCCTGTCATTACTGATTCTTGCAATTCCATCATTTTTAATTTTCAAACAGCCGAATTTGAGTACGGCATTAACGGTAGTCATTTGCGGTGCAGCTGTTATTTTCACAGCCCGCTTGAAATTGAAGATCATACTTCTGATCACAGTCCTTCTTGCGATTGCGGCACCGATCGGCTACGGCATGCTGAGGGATTATCACAAAGAGCGGATCGCAGTATTTCTGGATGCCTCCAAAGACCCGCTGAATGCAGGATGGAATCAAATGCAGTCGGAATTGGCTGTCGGCAGCGGAGGTTTGACCGGAAAAGGATTTATGCATGGCACCCAAAACTATCTGGGCTATCTTCCTCAAACGGTTTCCAATTCAGACTTTATTTTTTCGGTGATAGCAGAAGAACTCGGCTTTCTCGGAGCCGCAGCAGTTGTAGCGATGTATGTACTGCTGATGATATCAATATTCAGTACGGCCTTGACAGCGCCGGATGATTTCGGCAGATATCTGTGTGCAGGAATCGGGGCGATGTTTGCATTGCACTCGCTGGTGAACATGGGAATGACAATCCGCATGATGCCTGTCACCGGATTACCACTTCCGTTGGTAAGTTACGGCGGAACTTTTATGGTTACTTCTCTGATGGCTTTGGGAATCGTACAATCAGTTTACTCCAAGAGAATCCAGCCGGACCCGGAAGATTGATTCAGAATTTCTTCCAGAGATCCGTGACCTTTTTACTACCCGCTTTCATTTTCGGATTGACAGGGGAAAAGATCTTTGAATAGGAATAAAGGATCGACCCACTGATGTTCGGAATCAAAGTATTATACCGGAGCTGATTATAAACCTCATCCGGATTGCTCCACTCTTTATTTGTTCCGATTCGAGCAATGGTATGACCGATATATAATTTTGTCCGTGTTCCGCTGACAGTTCCAGCCCACCAGTCTGCCAGATGTGCGTATGCAGCAGTATTATGCCCGAAAGACCAATAGAGCTGCGGCGCAATGTAATCCAGCCATCCGGAACGGACCCAGAGACGGGTATCAGCATACTGCTTGAAATAGGATTCAGAGCCGCCTGTCATAGAACCGTTTTTGATCCGTTTCTGATTGCCCCAGATCCCGAAAGGACTGATTCCGAATTGTATGTTCCTTTTCTGAACACGATTCACTTTCCGGATCAGATTTGAAATGGAATACACCATTTGATTCACATTATTTCTGCGCCAGTCTTCCAGTGAAAGTTTACGGGGATTATATTTTTTATAGGTGGATAAATCTGCGTTATCGGTTCCTTCATAAGGATAAAAATAATCATCAAAATGAACGGCATCCACATTATAGTTCAGGATAAGTTCCTGCACTGTTGCCAAAAGAAAGGCTCGCACTTCCGGACGGCCCGGATCAAGAATCAACAACCTGTTTCCATCGTTTCCGGGAACATTCAGAACCTGATCCGGAAAGCGTTTTGCATAATTTTTATCCGTCAATTCCTTCAACGCTTTGGCTTTTGAGGTTTTTACATTGTGCAGCACCCGGTAGGGATTCATCCAGGCATGAAACTCAATTCCGCGCTTGTGACATTCGGAGATCATGAATTTCAAAGGATCGAAATTCCGGAAACCGGTTCCTTCCTTTCCGGACATGAATTTGGAATAAGGATTGAGAACAGAAGGATAAAAAGCATCATTCATCGGACGAACTTGAAAAATTACCGCAGTCGCGTGAATCGCTTTCAGATTGTTGATGACTGCAAGAAATTCTTTCTTGAAAGAAGCCGTACTTCCATGCTGGGAAAAATCAATATTTTCAACAGTTGCAACCCAAACGCCCCGGAACATTCTTCTGTTGAAAACCGGCTTTTTCGGAACCATAACATCCGGCTTTTTCAAATAATCCCCTGCATAACGGGCAGGTTTTCCGGTTCTGGGATCAATAATCACTTCCCTGGCTTGGCTCAATACCGGAAACAGGAGAACAGACAACAACAGGAAATTAATAAAATGCTTCAAGGAAAACCTCAGCTTCTTCATCCGTAAACGGACGGGGATTGGTTGACATGCTTGCACTCCGGCAATTTTTCACGATGAAAGGAATATGTTCTTTTTTCAAACCGTACTGTTTGAAATCGGCGGGGATTCCCACACACTGCGCCAGCTGCTCTGCGGCATCAATGAAATCCGGAACACCGCAAATCTCCGCAAGTTCCCGATAACGCTCTCCGCATACAGGTTCATTCCAGCGCATTACCCGCACCATCAGCACTGCACATGTCACACCATGAGGAATATGCAGCAGGGAACCGATGGGATGGGCAAAACCATGAACAGCTCCCAATCCGGTTTGAGAGAATGCAATGCCGGACAGCATGGAACCTTCAGCCATTGCATACCGTGCCGCATGGTCTCCGGCACAGGCTCCTTCCAAATTTTTCAGGATGAGTTTTACAGCCTGAGCGGACAGCGCTCTTGTCAATTCCGAGGATTTCGGATTTGTATACCCTTCAAACGCCTGAACAAACGCATCCAAACCGCTTGCGGCTGTCAGATCGCGCGGACAGCTCCAGGTCAGCATGGGGTCAACAATTGCAAGATCAGCCTTCATCGAAGGGTGGCGCAGAGATTTTTTTATCTTTGTGGAAACATCGGTCAATACAGAATTATTTGTGGATTCGGCACCGGTTCCGGCAGTCGTGGGCAACGCTGCAAAAAACAACCCTTTTCCGGGAATATTCCGTTCTCCGGAAAAATATTCTTTCACAAAACCTTCAGCCGGAATCAACGCCGCTGCAGCTTTTGCGGCATCAATCACACTTCCGCCGCCGACAGCAATCACACAATCAACCTGTTCTGTTCTGCCGAGAGTAATCAATTCATCAACACATTCCAGCGGCGGCTCTGCAGGAATCCCGATTCGGATAACCGGATGAAACGGAGAAAGCAGCTCAAGTAATTGTTTCCCTTCCGCTGAAAGTGAAAATGATTTTCCCATAACCAGCAGAGGATGGGAATCAGCAGGCAGACACTCCGGCAGTTCCCGGAAGGCACCCTCCCCGAAACGGATATTCCCCGGAAATGTATAAGAATAACTCATGAACGGTTCTTCTCCTGCAAACCTTCAATTTTTCCTGCGTGAATCAAAGATAACGCCTCATTGGCAGCCTGACCTTCGGCAATTTTGCGTTTCCCTGCAGATGCAGCTGCAAGAACAACAGAATCCAGTTCCACCTGAACGGTAAACACCGGATCATGATCCTCTCCTGTAACGGAAAGAGTGGTATAACGGGGAGATTTCCCGAAATGCTGCTGACAATATTCCTGCAGAGCACCTTTCGGATTATTCGTTGAAAGCAAAGCAACCGGATCGGGATAGGCTTCATTAATCAGCCCCATTACGATCTGACGGGTATTTTCCAGATTGGAATCCAGAAAAATGGCACCGACAACAGACTCAAACGCATCGGAGAGAGTGGAATCCCGGTTTGCACCTCCGTTTTCGATTTCACCTTTTCCCAGCATGATAAACTCACCGAGAGAAATCATGCGTGCAAGACGCGCAAAGGAACTCTGGTCCGCCATCGCACTCCGGATTTTCGTCATCAGACCTTCCGCATAATCCGGATATTTTCTGAAAACGAACTCTGTCAGAATGATCTGCATGACGGAATCGCCCAGAAATTCCAAACGCTGATTATCAAAATTAATATTGTTTTCTGATGCAAAAGAGCGGTGCATTACAGCTTCGGTCAACAACTTCAAATCATTGAACGTGTAATTCAGTATCCGCTGAAATTTTGTCAAATCAGATTTCATGAACGGGATGCCTCCGGAACGATCCGGTCATTGTTCCAATCATCAGAAGCATATTTCCGGTTAGCCAACTCTTCCGCCCGTTCCAGGAAATCGCCATCTTCCACCGGAAGGGGTTCATAAGCAAGATCAAATCTTGCAACGAAAGCATCGGCTACAGCATGAATAAATTCCTGACGGGTATGCCCGTGAGCAGCTTCATTGGAAATACTGCCCTGATGAAGAATTCCGGAATGACCTCTGCGCTGGGCAGCCCCGGCAAGTTTTCCGGATTCTCCCAGAATATCATGCAGAGTCGGAGAAACAAAACACTGGAGTGTGGCTTTGGTATGATCGCCCATATCAGCCTCTGCAAGGGAGGCGGCAGTTCCGAGCTCCCGGACAGCATCCATTACTGCTTCATGAATCACACGGTAAGATTCCATGCGGTCCAGACGGCAAATGGGATGCTCAGGCGGAACAGCCAGCGTGTAAGTGAGATCATCGTCATGAAAAACAATTCCGCCGCCTGTCGGACGGCGCACGTATGCAAAACCATTTGCCCGTTCCGGCAGCGCACTGGGAGCTTGAGCATATCCGAAAGAAACGGAATCACGGTCCCATCCGTAAAAACGGAGAATTACTTTCCCGTGAGCCATAGCTTCTTTCTGCAGCGGCTCATCAACCGCCATGTTCATGTACGGGGAACGGGAGATATCATTCCACAAGAGCCAAGTTTCTTTTGCCATTACATCACCCGATGATATTCACACCTTTGGATGCAAGATATTTTTTGAGTTCCGGAATCTGAATCATCTTGAAATGGAAAACGGAGGCTGCGAGAAGAATATCTGCGCCTGCCTGAACCGCATCATAGAAATGTTCCATGGTTCCGGCACCACCGGAAGCAACGACATGAGCATCCGGACAAGCCTGACGGATTGCGCGGATCACGGGAAGATCATAACCGGTCTTGGCTCCGTCTCCGGCTTTGCTTGTGGGAAGAATTGTCTGAGCACCGAACCCGTAAACGAGTTTGGCGAATTCCACCGCATCGGAACCGGTGGCAGTTCTGCCGCCATCAACATAGACTTCGTATCCGGAGGGCAATGCAGGGTTCACATCCACGTCAATTGCAACAACAACCCGGTCTGCACCGAATTCTTTGATCATTTCCTTGATTACTTCAGGCTTGCGGAAAGCAGCGCTGCTGGAAGAGATACGGTTTGCACCGGCTTCAAGAACGGCTGCGGCGGTTGCCACATCGCGGATTCCTCCGCCGACGGTAAAGGGAACGGAACAAGCAGCGGAGACCCGGCGCACCACATCATGCAGTGTGTCGCGTTTTTCCACCGTCGCAGTAATATCCAAAAGTGCCAATTCGTCAGCACCTGCTTCACAATAGGCTTTTGCACATTCAACAGGATCGCCGGCATCTGCGATATCAACGAAATGAACGCCTTTCACAACCCGTCCATTCTGCATGTCAAGACACGGCATAATTTTAATTTTTCTGTCCATAGTTCCTACTCCATTTGTTATTGGTGATTTGTTATCGTGAAATTTACCACAAAACAGAAAATTTTCAAGCGGAAAATTCAAGTTTTTCCATCGTTTTTTTGAGGAATTATTTCATCTGCGGAAAAGATGACAGACAAATGCAAAATATTTTCTGTTTTGTTGCGTGAAACGCCTCTTCACGATTTGTAAAAAGTAAAATGTGCTGTATATTATCAAATTATATTGAAACGGAGACTTTTTATGACAGATTTGAAAAACATACGAAACTTTTCCATTATTGCCCACATTGACCACGGGAAAACGACGCTGTCGGACCGTCTGCTGGAAGCCACCGGAACGATTCAGAAACGGGATCTCACCCATGACCAGCTTCTGGATGCCATGGATCTGGAACAGGAACGCGGAATCACAATCAAATCCCATCCTGTCTGCATGCATTACAATTACAAAGGCACGGAATATACGCTCAACTTGATTGATACTCCGGGGCATGTTGACTTTGCTTACGAAGTCAGCCGTTCTCTTTCCGCATGTGAAGGTGCTTTACTGGTGATTGATGCCACTCAGGGTGTTCAGGCTCAGACCGTTGCAAACGTTCACATGGCAATGAAACATGATTTGAGAATCATTCCTGTTATCAACAAAATCGACCTTCCTGCTGCAAATATCGAAGCTTGTTATGAGCAGATGGAGGAAATTCTTGCAATCCCCCGTGAAGATGCAGTTTGCTGTTCCGCCAAAGAAGGTATCGGGATCGAAGATATCCTCAAAGCTGTTATCGAAACCGTTCCGCCGCCGGAATTGAGAAAAGATGATAATGGCACAAGTGCCGTTATCTTTGACTCCCTTTACGATGCTTACCGCGGAGTGGTAAACTATCTCCGTGTCTATAACGGTTCCTTCAAACGGGGTGATAAACTGCGTCTCTTCAGCAACGGACTGGAAAGCGAAGTCAAGGAAGTCGGTGTATTCCGTCCGGAAATGACTGCAACAGCCACCATCTCCGCAGGGGAAGTGGGGTACATCATCCCGAATATCAAAACGCCTTCCGACACACGTATCGGTGATACCGTTACCGAAACAAAAAATCCCTGCACCACCCCCCTGCCCGGGTTCCAGCAGGTCAAGCCTATGGTTTTCAGCGGAATCTATCCGATCGATACAGCAGACTATGACCAGCTGCGCTTCAGCATGGCAAAACTGCAATTGAATGATGCTGCATTTGCATATCAGGCAGAAACCTCTGCTGCTCTGGGATTCGGTTTCCGCTGCGGATTCCTGGGATTGCTCCACATGGAAATCATTCAGGAACGTTTGCGCCGGGAATATAATATGGACATCATCGCCACTTATCCGAGTGTGATCTACCATGTCTATCTCACCGATGGAAATATGCTTGAAATTGATAACCCGGTCAACCTGCCGGACCCTTCTGTCATCGACCACATCGAAGAACCGATGATCGAGGCACATATCATGGCACCATCCAATTACATCGGGGATATCATGAACCTGATTCTCCAGAAACGCGGTCTCTGTACAAAGACAGAAAGCGTGGATGCAAACCATGTCATGCTTACAGCTGATATGCCGATGCATGAAATTCTGATTGATTTCCATGACCGTTTGAAATCCATTACCCGCGGTTACGGAAGTATGGATTACGAAATGAACGGTTACCGGACAGCAAAACTGGTAAAACTGGATATTCTCGTCAACGGTGAACCTGTGGATGCATTCTCAACGATTGTTCATACAGATCATGCGTATGAACAGGGTCGCGAACTTGCGGAACGTCTTTCCGGTGTCATTCCGCAGCATCAGTTCCAGGTTGCAGTTCAGGCTGCGATCGGCGGAAAGGTGATCGCCCGTGAAACCGTCAAGGCATATCGGAAAAACGTGTTGGCAAAATGTTACGGCGGTGACATCACCCGTAAACGGAAACTTCTGGAAAAACAAAAAGAAGGAAAAAAGCGCATGAAACAGATCGGCCGCGTGAATATTCCTCAGGAAGCATTTGTGGAGGTTCTGAAATCCAATGCCGAATAATATAGCAGAATACTGGAAGCTCCGGAAAGAAAAAAAACGGCTGAAAGAACTTTTCAAAGCCGCTTGCTACCGCTATGCCTGCGACCGGGATATTCTCTCTGAAAAAGAGTGTTCCAAGCTGGAAGAAATCATGGATCAGGCGAAAGATATCAACAGAAAAAATGCCGATGAAATATCAGATTTTGTTGATATGCATGCTGACTCTGTCAATGCAATGAACCCGCTGCGGAACAAAACAGCACGTTCCGTCCGGAATTTTCTTGATGTTCTCGCTGTTGCATTCGGCGTGGCATTCGGAATCCGTGCGTTGTATCTGCAGCCCTTCAAAATTCCAACAGGAAGTATGCAGCCCACACTGTTCGGGATTCATTACGTGGACAAAGCCGGATTGGAAAAACATGGCAATGCACTTTCCAGATTTCTGATTCCGCTGACATCACCAAGAGCATATCTGAAAGTTCAGAAAACCGGAGAGTTAAGCCGGCAGATCGTCCCCGTTAATTCCTTTTTTTCAGAGAAAACTCAAATCAACATCGGCGGTGTTGATTACCTTCTTCCCGGAAATTTCAGCAACATTTATCAGTATATTGACTGCACAAAAGAAGAATATAAACAGGGAGAGGTTCTCTGTGATGGCTGGCTGGTTACGGGAGACCATCTTTTTGTTGAACGGCTGAGCATTTATTTCCGCGGTATCAAACGCGGTGATGTGGCGGTATTCAATACGGAAAATATCACGTCTGAAAGTCAGCCGATGGGTGGATTTTATTATATCAAAAGAATCGTTGGTCTGCCCGGTGATACAATCAGAATTGATGGGAACATCCTGAAGATCCGGAAATGCGGAGAAACAGAATTCCGAGCCGCTTCGGAATTGCATCCCGGCTTTGCCAAGACTGATTCCATGCGCGGCGGTTATCACGGACATATCGCAGATGGAATTCTGGCTGACGGCAAGGAAATAACAGTTCCGGAAAATCATTATTTTGCTCTCGGAGACAATACATCCAACAGTTTGGATGGCAGACACTGGGGATTCATTCCCAGAAGAAATATGATAGGTTTGGCGGTCAATGTTTTCTGGCCGGTCACACGCCGCTGGGGAATTACAGATACCCGGCAGCCGATCAATGAACCGACCTCCCTGCCCTATTCCATGCAAATACAATAAAACGGAGTTTTTTCTGATATGAACACGATCACAGCAACATTTCTGATCCGATGCCAGGACCGTAAAGGGATTTTGGCAGCAATTACCAATTTCTTTTATAAATCCGGTTTGAACATTCTTATCTGTCAGCAGTATACGGATGTCACCAGAAATCAATACTACATGCGTTTGAAACTGGATTTGGAAGGATTGCCGTGTGCCAGACAGGAATTGGAACGGGAGTTTGATCAATTTGCAAAGCAGTATGAAGCCCATTGGAGTGTTCATTATTCCGATTATATCCCCCGTGTGGCTGTAATGGTCTCCAAAGCCTCCCACTGTCTTTATGATATTCTTGTCAAACAGCGGGAAGGTGTTTTGAAATGTGATATTCCTCTGATCATTGGAAACCATCCGGATCTGGAATATACCGCAGACCAGTTCCGGATTCCGTTTTTCTGTCTGCCTGTGACGAAAGAGACCAAGCAGGAACAGGAAAAGAAAGTTGCGGAACTTCTTGCAATTCACCACATTGACTTGACCGTTCTTGCCCGTTATATGCAGATTCTTTCACCGGAATTTATTTCAAAATATAAGAACAGGATCATCAATATTCATCATGCATTCCTGCCGGCATTTCAGGGAAGCAAACCCTATCAGAGAGCTTTTGAACGCGGAGTCAAAATGATCGGAGCGACAGCTCATTATGTGACAGAAGATCTGGATGAAGGTCCCATTATCGAGCAGGATGTTGTCCGTGTTTCCCATGAATCCGGTCCGGCGGAACTTGCCAGAATCGGAAGTGATGTGGAAACAATCGTTCTTTCCAGAGCAGTAAAAGCTCATCTGGAAAGCAGGATCATTGAACACGAAAACAGAACCGTTGTTTTCAGCGGTGCAAGCGGAATGTGATTTTTTCAAAAAAAAGACTTGCCAAATGAAAAATAAGCGGTATATTAAGGGTATTATGAAAAACAGAATCTCAAAACTTTTACTGATCGCAACGGCAGCCGTATTGAGCGGACTGCTCTCCGGTTGTGCCGTAATTGATCCCGATACTTCCATGCTGGCGCCCCATAAATGGGATGAAATTTACAAAAACAGGGAAAACTTGAATAAGCTTCGCGTCAAGATGACCAAGGATGAAGTTCTTCAAATCATGGGCGAACCGATTCAGGGGGAAGCGTTCTGTGAGGATAATGTGTGGTGGTACTATACAAGAACCTGCTGGACTGATTACGTAACGACCCGTGATGAGTGCACTCCCGTTGTTTTTGACAAGGAAGGAAAAGTCGAAGGTTTTGGTACAACTTATTTCCGTACCCATTACGACTACATGTCCTGGAGCGATAAAACTGTCAAAAAGGTACTGGAATGATCGGGAAGATCATTTTAGCCTCAGCGTCACCGCGCAGAGCTGATATTCTGAAAAAATACGGGATATCATTCCGTCAGATATCCTCCGGAGCAGAAGAACCCGGAGCCGTTCTCGCTGATGATGCCGCAATGATAAATGCAAGGATCAAGGCACAGGATATTTCCCGTCAATTTCCGGAAAACATTGTTCTGGCGGCTGATACTGTGATAGAATTTGAACAGGGGATTATCGGAAAACCGCAGAATACCGATGATGCGATCCGCATTTTGAAGTTACTTTCCGGGAAAACCCACTTCGTTACGACCGGAGTTTGTATTCTGTATCCGCCCGGAAACATTGAAATTCTTTTTGCGGATATCTCAGAAGTAAGATTCAAAGCAGTGGATGAATCTGTTATCCGTGAATACATTTCCAAGGTCAACGTTCTGGATAAGGCGGGAGCGTATGCGCTGCAGGAATCACCGGAACTGATTATTGACTCTGTAAAAGGTGATCCGGAAAATGTCATCGGCCTGCCGTTCCGGGCCGTGGAATCCTTGAAGTATTTGCAAAATATTCTCTGACAAAAAATCGTAATTTTTCAAAAGGAGACATCATTATGAAAAAAACAACGGCTGTTCTCGCTGCAGGTTTGGCGATTGCATCTGCAACAGCCCAGAAACCTGATCCGTTCAAAGAATTACCTGAAAAGTATTGGGATTTTGCTCTGATTGAAAAAGTTCCGGCTTATCGTGAAGCACCTGCTCAGCAGCAGGTCAAAGGTCTTAAAGCTGTTCTTGTGGAAGGTTTCGGCCCCAAAGAAGATGATAAAGATTTTAATGCTGCATTCCCCAAACCGCTCAAAGAAAAAACAAAAGCAGAATTTTTTGCTTATATCGGAATACCTTCCACCCCTATGCCGAAAGGCGGCTATCCGGGAATCGTTCTGATCCATGGCGGAGGCGGAACTGCATTTCCCGGCTGGACGAAGATGTGGGTGGACAAAGGGTTTGTTGTCATAGCTCTTGACTGGTACAATCAAATGCCGGTACCGAAGCACAAACATATTCCCACAAATTCAATAGAAAGCAAGATAGAACTTCCCGGCGGAAAACGGCAGGACCATATCTCCAATGTGGCAAATATGGCCGTTGCACACAGTCTTCTGCGTTCATTGAAAGAAGTCAATCCGGAAAAAACTGCATTTGTCGGTCTTTCATGGGGCAGCTGGTATGGAACAATGCTGGCTTCTCTTGACAACCGGTTCAACGGCGGTGTTCTCATTTACTGCGGAGACAGAAAATTCCACCGAAAGATTTTCAATGGCAGATTTGTTCATGCTGCAAAAGTTCCGCTTTACTGGGTGGTCAGCACACACGACCAGAATGTAAACCTCAGGACCTTGAACAATTCTTTCAAAATCTGTCCGACAATTGATACAAAATCTATCGTCATAGAGCTTCCCCATTCCCATATCGGCTTTGAATTTGATTCCTGTTTCCGGATGGCTGAGTATTATACAACCAAAGCGGTTCCGGCTCTCCCGAAACTCAGCGAAATGAAAGTCAAAGACGGCATAGCATCCTGCAAGATCATCAGCAGCGGAAAAGGAATCAAAAACGCTGTTCTCTGCTATACCGATGACGATAAGCAACCCAAATATCATTTGCGGAAATGGAAGACCGTTCCGGCTGAAATCAAGGACGATACCATCACAGCAAAAGTCCCCAAAGGGGCATACATGTACTATATTTCAGCGTACGAAGGAGACAGCAAGCATCATGATCTCTGCGGTTCAACCAATCCGGTTGTAAAACCTTATCCCGGAGAAAAAACTCCTGCAAAGAAAAAATAAATTTTTCTGCTGATACAAAGCAACGGGGCTGTTCATCCAAAGATGTCAGCCCCGTTTTTATTACTCTGAGGTAATTTCAAAAGTCCGGCAAAATTTGGCTGAAAAGAGATTGCTGATGAGATGGAAATGGTAGTTTGAGCGTGGCTACTCAAAGAGTAACCGCCGAAAACGCTCCATTTTCAGATCACGGTAAGAATTTTCAGACATTTTTGAAGACTTTTGAAATTGCCTCACTCAGCCTTCAGAATCAGGAATGCCGGCAAACCTTTGATTCCATAACGGTTCAGCAGTTTTTTTATCTCCGGATCACTTGTATTGGTTGCATCAATTTTCACAAATTCATACCCCTGCAGTTTTTCCTTTACCCTGGGCTCCTGAAATGTCGTTTTATCCATAGCTATACAGTTTTTGCACCAATCAGCATAAAAATCCACAAATACAGGTTTTCCGGATTTTTTTGATTCAATCAGTGCTGTATATAATTTTGATTGATCTGCAGAAGATTTATCCGGGGAAAATATCTTCCATGCCTGAATTCCATAGTAAAGTCCGATCAGGATTATCAGTAATCCGAAAACATGTTTGACATGAATCATCCATCCGCCGGGTTTTGGGAGCAGACTGATTCCTGCGGCAAGCAAAGGCCATGGAAGGGCCATTCCAAGACCAAGTAAAAACGGAAGAAAGAATCCCCACATCACACCGGAAGCATATAGACCGGCGGCGTATATCATAATAGCAATAACGACCGGAGCGACACAGGCTCCCGCGAGAACCGCAGTCATCCCGCCCAAAAGAAAAATTCCTATCAACTTAGCAGAGGATGGGGTCTTTAATGTTGTCTGAAATCTGGAAAGATCAAGATTGATCAAATCAAACATTGAAATTCCAAGAATCAGAAAAACGATTGCTGCAATAAGATTGAAGTACCATGTTGCAGCCAATCCGCCGAGAGACGCGCCCCCCAGAACAGCGATCACTCCGGTAATCCCGCAAGCAACCACCATTCCGAAAGAATATACTCCGGCTCTCAGTATCCCGTGCCGTTTGGAATTGTTCTGAGAGGCTCCGATAATAGATAAATTAATGGGAATCATCGGCAGCACACAGGGTGTCAGATTCAAAGCAATGCCGCCGATGAATGTCAGAAAAAGTACGGCAATGGCACTTTTTCCATCAAACATGGACTGCCCGGCAGCAGAACTGACGCCTTCCACAACAACGGTCTCAACAGAATCCGGAAGAAAGCTCATGAATTTTTCATGATCCATGAATCCGAATCCCTTTTTTACAACTTTGTGAGCCGGTAATTCTTCTGCCATGCAAATCAATGGCAAGAAACCGAATATTGTGATCAACTTCTTATTCATATCCTGTATCCTCCTGTATTAATTGTTCTTTTTTTTCGACAGATAGCATTGTAAAAAAGTTCCTTTTATAATAGAAGCAATTTCAAAAGTCGGCTTTTGAAATTACCTCAATAAAATATCCTGTTTTAGAAAAATATCCAGCTCCGGAATGATTTTTTTTGCGTTTTTTTTACATTTCAAATTCCAATCACAGATAACCCATAAAAATCCAAGGTCTGTACAGAATCTCTGAATTTTTTGATGGTTGAGGCAATTTCAAAAGTCTTCAAAAATGTCTGAAAATTCTTACCGTGATCTGAAAATGGAGCGTTTTCGGCTTGTCCGCCGTAACCGTGGCGAAGGTGGATCGAACTACCATTTTCATCTCATCAGCAATCTCTTTGCAGCCAAATTTTTCCGGACTTTTTAAATTACCTCAGATAAAACTTTTCTTATTCCCGAAATCTGTTATTTTCAGGGATTGCGTTTTCTTTGTCCGAAAAACTTTTATAACGCTCCCCTGTAGAACTCTCTTGTTTTATTTAGCGCTGTTCCCCATAGGGTTGGTAAAGCCTTCTACTATTAAAACTTTAGGCTCAGTTCCCCATAAGGGTTGGTAAAGCCTTCTACTTAACTTTAAGATGGCATTTTGATTTTTGTACTGCAAAAATCGGAATGACATCTTGGGTTAAAATGTTTTACCAACCTGTATAGGGAACATAGCCAAAAGAAAAAAAACGTTCTTTCATAAAAAAACTACTTGCAATAAAACTGAAAATATGCTAAGTTATCAGTAAATTACAGGAGAATAATAAAAATGAAATGGGAATCATTAACAGATTCATTTTTTGCAAAGACGGGGAAAATCAAATGAAGAAACCGTTATTTCTGATTCTCACAATTCTGCTGCCGTTCCTTGATTTTGCAGGAGAATTCATTGATAAAGGTGCGATTTCCGGATGGAAATTTACTCCGCTGCAGCTGGATGCCGGATTAATCGAAAACAGAAAACTGGTCGATGAATCAACCGATACTCTTTTTTCTTTCGGACTTTTCATTCTTCAGCAGAAATCAGCAGTTTTCTCAATGGCATTCATCGCAAACACCTTGCAGAATAATTATGGAATTCAAATCACACCTTTGTTTTTAGGTGTGGTAACGGATAACAATTACGGGATCTCTTTCGGATGGGAAAACAACTGCAAAAACTGTTATGGTATTCAATTGGGAATCCTCAATCACAGCTGGGCGGGAGAAGAAATCGTCCCGGAAAGAAAACGGGTCCAAGTCTGCGGAGCAAATATCGCCGATACCGTCTATCTTGGAATTTTCAATATGTCCAATAAAATACAAATCGGTCTGGTCAATATGAGTCCGGGTGCAACGTTCCAGCTTGGCTTGCTGAATTATAATCCAAGATCATATATTCCATGGTTTCCGATCGTGAATTGGGATATGGGGCGGAAAAATGTTATTCCGGGGAAATAAAAAAATATCTGAAGAAAAATCATGAAAGTTCCTGCAAAATTCAAAATTATAACAGCCACTTTACTGGCATTGCTCGTGACAATACTGCTGCACCGATTCGTCTATTCGGGTTTTGTGATGATGAAGCTCAACCGGATCGTCTGGTATGATATCGGGATATGGAAACAATATTGGACATGGCTGCCGGGAAAAATTCTCTGCATTGTCAATTTGACATTGATTGTTCTGCTGATTGCGGAATTTCTCCGGTTTGTATGGAAAGGACGGAAAAAATGAAAAGACAAAAAATTTTGAAATATTGTCTTGGAATCCTCGGAGCGATCTTGCTTTTTGTTATTGCTTTTGGCTGGGGATGGGAATATTATAAATCCGGATTGATCACAGTAAAACATATTGACGGGAAATACGGAAAAGCGTTTTACGGAGTGGAAGTTACCGGAAAGGATGCCGGAAACAGGATCGAAGTTTATGCCAGGATCATGATCGGCGGAATGAATAATTTCCATTGTCACAATTGCGGAAAAATCGGCATTGCCAAAGATTGGGAAGAGGCAAGAGCAAAGTTTGGCGACATCCGCTTTGACGGAAAAACTCTTTTCATCGGAGAGAATTACTCTCTGGAAAGAACGGAATATGAAAATCACCGATAAGAATTCTTCCGGGAATATTCCGGAACAACCGGAAAAAATAAGCCGTTTCAAAGGCTGCGGCTGGTGTCTGCTGATGTTTGCAATCCTTTCCGGATTTCTCTACTGGTGCGGATACAAACTCTATCATAAAGAAATATACCGTGGAGAAATCCTTTCTCCCTGCGGAAAATACCGGATCGATTATTATTACTATGCCGGAGAATCAGTCATTCCCATAACACCCGGCAGCAGCAGCGATAAAGCCGGCTGTATTTACATTTACCGTCAAACGGATAATAAAAAACTCTTCCGGGAAGAATTGCCGATGATACAGCTTGCCGGAGATATCAGTTTTCATAAAGATGAAAAAGGAAATACAAGGGCAATTTCCGCGCCGGGCTGGCTCTTTTATGAGATTGAAAAAGATTCCAGATAAAAATTGATTTGTGATCGGGGAAGAAGGGAAAAACTTTTCAGGAAAGTTTTTCCCTTCTTCCCCGAACCCCATCATCCTTTTTCAAACCTTTTTGCGGCATTCCGATTTTTGCGTCACAAAAATCAAAATGCCATCTTGTGTTGGAAAGATTAAACAGCATGTATATTGAACAGATTATAAAAAAATTATTAATAAACATTTGTATTTTTCCGATTCCAATGTATCTTTCTCATGAAAAAAAATATTACAGCATTTTTTTGAGGAGCATATCTCATGAGTATTTTGATAAAATCCGTGCAGCTGAACAACAGAATTGTTGATATTGCCATTGATAAAAACAGAATCAGCCGGATTGCGCCATCGGTTGACGGAGTATTTGACACTGTCATTGACGGCAGCGGAAAACTCGCCCTGCCCCCGTTTTACAACACACACGGTCATGCAGCAATGACTTTATTCCGGGGAATTGCCGATAATCTGGAACTCTTCGACTGGCTTTTCAATCACATCTGGCCCGCAGAGGAAAATCTCACAGAAGAGAGCGTTTACTGGGGTTCAAAGCTTGCCATTCTGGAAATGATCAAAACCGGAACAGTCTTTTTTAATGATATGTATTTCTATCCGCAGGCGACCATCAGAGCGGCGGAAGAAATGAGAATCCGTGCAGCGGTCGGCATGATCAGTGCAGACAGAGTTTCCCCGGAAAAACAGAAAGTTTATCATGAGCACAATCAAATGATATGGGATATGAAAAAAGATTTTTCAGACCGCATTCAGCTTGCTTTTTCACCCCATGCGATTTACACGGTCCGGGAAGATACCCTTCTTGCACAGGCTGAACGTTCTGCTGCCGAACGGATTCCCATTCATATTCACCTGGCAGAAACAAGAAAAGAGGTGGAAGACTGCAAAGCGGAACACAATGGATTATCTCCGGTTCAGTACCTTGATAAACTGGGTGTTCTGACCGATCAGACGTTATGCGCTCATTCCATCCATCTGTCCGATGAAGATATAGAAATCCTTGCGGAACGGAAATCCATTCTTTCCTATAATCCCTGCAGCAACTATAAACTTTCATCCGGCAGATTCCGTTTCAGAAAAGCAATTGATTCCGGCTGTCGGGTAACATTCGGAACCGACGGATGTGCCTCCAATGACTCACTTTCCATGTTTGACGAAATGAAATTCGGAGCATTTGCAGCCAGAAACGAACAACAGACGCCCTCCCCATGCAGTGCTGCGGAAATTTTCACCTGCGCTACAAAAAACGGAGCGCAGGCATTCGGAATCGATGCAGGAGTTCTTGAAGAAGGAAAACTTGCAGATATCATGCTCATTGATCTTGATAACACGATGATGGTGGCTGATCACGATTATATTTCCAATATTGTTTATTCTGCCGACAGCAGTTGTGTGGACACTGTGATTTGCGACGGAAATATTCTGATGCAGCACCGCATTGTTCCGGGAGAAAAAGAAATTGTCAGGAAGGCAAGAGAAACAGCAAAAACACTTGTAAATCGTTAAAAAAAGCTGAAAAAATTGCTTTTCTGCAATATTTTTTTGTGTTTTCGCTCAAAAAAGTGAAAAAAAGTGAAAAAAAACAAAGAAATTGAATAGACAAATCACAGAACAGGGTGTAATGTACCCGAGATGTTGAAATTATCAATACGGATAAACAGAACATAACAAACAATTAACCAGGAGGTTTTATTATGTATCCTTTGTCCAAAGTCGCACCCGAATGGTGGGATTACACCACACTTGACCGTGACATTCTCGATGCAGCAGCCAAGCTGACCATCGACGATCTCGCAAAACTGCAGCGTCCCGGATTCAAGATCAACGTTTTTGAAACACTTCAGGAATTCTATGCTGCAGAAGCATTGGAATATGTGAAATGCTGGCAGCAGGCAACCGCCGCAAATCCGGCAGGTATCTGCGGTCCCATCGGTCCCACAGAACAGCTTCCCATCGTTGCTCAGATCGTCAATGACCTGAACATCAATCTGAAGAACTGCCACTTCTGGGGTATGGATGAATGGATCGTCGACGGCAAAGCAGCCGGAAGAGATTTTGCTCTCGGTTTTGCAAAAGCTGACTGGGATCTCTGTTTCGGAAGAATCCGTCCCGAACTCCGCATGCCCGAAGAAAACATGCACTTCCCCACCGAAAATCCGGAAGAATACACCAAGAGCTATGACCAGGCACGCTGTATCATCATGCAGGGCGGTCAGGGCGAAACCAAGCACTGGGCATTCAACGATCCTCTCCAGCGCGCAGGTGAATACAAAGATGCTCCCCCGACACCGGAACAGTACCGCAAGCTCGGCGCACGTGTCGTCGACCTCCACCCCATCACTCTGATCCAGAATGCACGTACCTCCGGCGGCGGAACCGTTCAGAACGTTCCCAACGGAGCTGTCACAGTCGGTCCCGTGGAAACATGGAAGGCTGAAAACGTCTCCATCTGGCACCCCGGCCACCATGACAATCCCTTCGGACAGAGATTGACCACATACATGATCGCAAATAAGATCGCTGACAGCCGCGTTCCCATGTCCCTGCTCTCCGATCACCCGAGCGTGATCTTCAACTTCTACCGCCATGGTTTCGGCGTTTGTGACGTGGAGATGCATTAATCATGAGTAAAGCAGCATTCGCAATCGCATGCCATCCCGATGATATCGAATTCGGGATGGCGGGTACCCTGATCAAGCTCAAAGAAGCAGGTTACGAAATTCACTACATGAATATCGCAAACGGAAGTCTCGGTACCAACCAGTATGACTACAAGACAATCGTTGCTATGCGCCGTGAAGAAGCCATGAACGCTGCAAAGCTCATTGGTGCTCACTATCACGAAAGCATTTGTGATGACCTGGAAGTTTACTACTGCCAGGAACTCTTCGCCAAAGTCGTTCCCGAAATCCGCGATGTCGATCCGGAAATCATTCTGACTCATGGACCTTATGACTACATGGAAGACCATGTCAACGCAGGCCGTATTGCCACAACCGCAGCTTTCTGCCGCGGTATGACAAACTGCAAATGCGCACGCCCCGCAAAGGCTGTTGACACCCCGGTCGCTGTTTATCACTCCGCTCCGCACAGCTTGACTGATACTCTGCGCCGCCCCGTGATCCCCGGCATGTATGTCAACATCGAAACAACAGTTCAGACAAAGAAAGATATGCTCTGCTGCCACAAATCCCAGAAGGATTGGCTGGATATCAGCCAGGGCAATGATGCTTATCTGGACGATATGGAATCCCGTGCACGTTATTACGGAAAACTCTCCGGCCGCTACACCTTCGCTGAAGGCTGGATCCGTCATAACCATCTCGGTTTCTGCGGACCTGATTTCAACCCCATGCTCGATGCTCTGGGAGAAAACTGCTTCGTAAACCAGAAATTTGAAGATTCCCTCAAACTGGAGAACTACCTGTGAAAAAAGGCATTATTGGCGCCGGAAACTGGATCATCGACAAGGTAAAAACCATCGACCGCTGGCCGAATGAAGGAGAATTGTGCAATATTCTCTCTCAGCAGAAAGCCGGCGGCGGCGGACCTTGCAACGTTTTGTTTGACCTTGCTGCACTGAAAAGCGATATTCCGCTCTACGCTGCCGGAATGGTTGGTTCCGACGACGATGGTGCATGGCTTTGCAGTGAAATCGAATCCAGAGGCATTGACAGCCGCTATATGAAAAAAGCCGCTCCCGGAATCCCCACAGCATTCACTGATGTGATGTCCGGGAACGGAAGAAGAACTTTCTTCTATTGCGGTCTCGCTAACAACAGTCTCGGCGTGGAAGATCTGGCAGACATTGATGTCCCGGCTAAAATCTTCTATCTCGCCTATCTGCTGCTTCTTGATAAACTTGATGCTGCTGATCCCGAATACGGAACAGCAGCCGCAAGACTTCTGGATATGATGCAGAAAAAAGGCTACCGGACCGCTGTGGATATGGTCTCCGAAGCAGGGGAAAAATTCAACCGGATTGTCCCCCCCGCAATGGCTTATACCGATATCCTCGTGATCAACGAAATCGAAGCCGGAAACACCCTTGGCGAAGCGATCCGTCAGCCGGATAATTCTCTCCGCTGCGAACTCTTCTCCAAGGCAGCTGATAAATTCTTTGAACTCGGTGTCAAAGAAATGGTCGTCATCCACTTCCCCGAAGGTGCTTATGCAGCCGAAAAGAATGGGAAACGGATCTATCAGCCGTCCTGTTTCGTAAAGAAATCCGAAATCGTCGGTACAAACGGAGCCGGAGATGCGTTCTTTGCCGGATTGCTTTATGCAATCCACGAAGATATGCCCATGGAAGAAGCACTGAAGGTTGCCTCCGCAAGTGCAAGATTCAATTTGAAAGCTGCAACTGCATCCGGCGGTGCGCCCGAAATGAGCGAACTGCTTGAATATGTCAAAACATGCAGCTTTGAAGAAATCCCGGAATTTTTCCGGTAATATGAGGATGTAACAATCGTGAGTACATTTGTTGGAATTGGACTCGGCCCCATTCAGACAGGTATCTTTCTCGCCGGAGCCGCAAAAGGCGGCTTCGACAGAATCGTCATTGCAGAAGTCAATGACAAACTCAAGGATGCTGTCAATGAAGTCGGCTCTGTCACAGTCAATATCGCAGCAGATGACCGGGTTTATACTGAAGTCTATCCCAATGTGGAAGTTTTCAACCCCAATAATCCCGATGATCTGCCCAAGCTGATCGAAGCCGCTGCAGAAGCTTCAGAATTAGCTACCGCACTGCCCAGTGTAAAATTCTACGCCTACTGCGCCGGATGGCTGCGCGAAGGGTTCGCTAAACAACCCGAACGCACCCGTTTCTTCTACACCGCTGAAAACAATAACCATGCGGCTGAAGAACTGGAAAAAGCAATCGGTACAGCTTTCCCGAACACCTATTATCTCAATACAGTGATCGGTAAAATGAGCGGTGTTGTTACCGCTTCCGCAGACCGTCCCGGACTCGCTCCCGCAGCAGAAAACGGACACCTGGTGGAAGAATTCAACACCATTTATATCTCCAAATGCCCCGGCATCGAAAACAGAAAAGTTCAGAATCTTTACGTCAAAGATGACCTTTTCCCCTTTGAAGATGCCAAGCTTTACGGACACAACGCAACCCACTTCTTCCTGGCAACCCTCGGCAAAACCAAAGGATGTCAGACCATGGATGAAGTCCGCGCTTATCCTGAATTCATCGAAAAAGCACGCAAGGCTTTCTTTGAAGAATCCGGAAAAGCTCTGGTCAAGAAATATGCGTCTCTCAACGATGAACTCTTCACAGAAGCCGGTTTCAAGGCTTATGTTGACGGGCTCCTCGTCCGCATGACAAATCCCTTCCTGAAAGATGCTATCGACCGCATTACCCGCGATCCGGAACGCAAACTCAGCTGGGATGACCGTGTGATCGGTACCATGCGTATCATCATGAGCCAGGGCGTTGTTCCTGCAACATTCGCTGAAGGCGCAAAGATCGCCGCAGAAGAATGGGCAGCAGGCGAAGATGTCAAAGCAAAACTTGCAGCTCTCTGGCCTCAGCCATGGGGGGAAGAGCATGACAAACTCTGTGCCTTGATGGGTATTTAAGCAGAGTTCACTGTTTTATTTGGAAGCACCGTTCGTAACTGAACGGTGCTTTTTTTTGTATCATGGCAAAAAAAAGCTCCGCTTTCACGGAGCTTTTTGAAATACTGATTTTTCTCAGCGCAGTTCCACGCCCAAACCGCGTTCGAGTTTGACACGCAGCTTTTCGTGAGCCTGATTCACTTCTTCATCCGTCAAAGTCTTTTCGGGACTGCGGAAGGTCAGGGAGTAAGCCATACTCTTCTTGCCTGCCATGGAATCATCCATAAAGATGTCAAACAACTGAACATCGACCAGATTTTTCACTCCGGCACGGCGGATGAAATCCAGAACTTTTGCATTTTCCATTTCCAGAGGAGCAAGGAATGCAACGTCACGGGTCGTTCCCGGGAACGGTGAAAGTTTCTGGTATTCTTCCGGCTTTCTTGCAGCGTTCAGGACTGCATTCATGGAGAGAACCGCCATATAAAGCGGTGTCTGCAAACGCATTCCCTTTGTAAGCTTGTCGGATGCTCTTCCGAAGAGACCGACACTCTGTTTTCCGAAGAAAAGTTCTGCACATTCGCCATTGCAGAATCTTGCATCCTGAGCTGCTTTCACGGAATAATTCACGATTCCGAGAATTTCCAGCATACCTTCCAGACAACCTTTGAGATCATAGAAATCATAGGTTTCTTTCAGCTCAGCGGAGAAACGTTCCGGATGACGGATTCCTGTCATGGCAATCATCAATTCATCACGTTCTTCCGGGAATTTTTCTTTGTTTGCGGAGAAGACTCTGCCGATTTCAAACAAAGCAAGGTTCAAATTCCGGCGGGAGATATTGCGGCGTACCACATCCAACATTCCGGCAAGCAGAGAAGGACGCATAATGGCAAGTTCTGAACTGATCGGATTCACAGGTTTCAGAAGATCTTCTGCCGCAAAACGGGTGTCCTGAAGAGCCTCTTTTTCGCCGATCATACTGCCGCAGACACATTCAAACAAGCCGCAGCTGACCAGAGCGGTACGGATACGGTCTGTGGGAGCAAAGGTATCTTCCGAGAACTTCTGAGCCTGAATTGCTTTGACAGGAATTTCCGGAATCTTATCCAATCCGTAAATACGGGCAGCTTCTTCTGCCAGATCAGCTTCTTCCTTCACATCTGCACGATAGGAAGGAGGCAGAACCAGAGCTTCACCGTCGCGCAACGGATTGACTTCGATACCGAGTTTGGAGAAGATGGATGCCAGTTCCAGATCGGAAATTTCCATTCCGAGCAGAGAACGGATCTTCTGATAACGGCAGCGGAATTCCTGCGGTTTTGCATAGTTGGCAGCCACACTCACAAGAGGAGATACCAGTTCGCCGCCTGCAAGTTCCAGAATCAGTTTTGCAGCACGGGCAGATGCCTTTTCCACCATTTCAGGATCGACTCCGCGTTCATAACGGTGGGATGCATCACTTCTCAGATTCAATGCTGCGGAAGTGAAACGGATGCTGGATTTATCAAAGAATGCAGCTTCCAGAACAACATCTGTGGTTTCAGCACGGACGCCGCTGAATTCTCCGCCCATCACACCGGCAATGGCAACAGGCTTCTTTTCATCGGCAATCACAAGCATATCCGGCTTCAGATCGTATTTCTTTCCATCCAATGCCGTGATGCTTTCTCCGGCGGCTGCACGGCGGACAACGATTCCGCCATCAAGCAGTGCACGGTCAAACACATGCAGAGGAACACCGAGTTCCAGCATGACGTAATTGGTGATGTCAACGATGTTGTCAATGGAACGGATTCCGACAGATTCCAGACGGTTTTTCAGCCATTCGGGGCTGGGTCCGACTTTCACGCCTTTGATCACGCGGGCAGTGTATTTCGGACAGAGATCAGAAGCTTCAACCTTTACCAGATTATCAAAGTTTTTCGTCACGTTCGGTTCGGGAAGTGTGATATCGGGGAAATGGAGAATACCGTCGCAGAGTGCATTGACGTCACGGGCGATTCCCCAGTGGGAAAGCCAGTCCGGACGGTTCTGGGTCAGTTCCAGACTGAAAATCGTTTCACCGGGATACATCTTGTCAACGGGCTGTCCGAGAGCTGTATCTGCGGGGAAAATCATCAACCCGTCATGGTCATTGCTCAAGCCGAGTTCCCGTGCGGAACACATCATACCGAAAGATTCCACTCCGCGGAGTTTGGAGGGCTTGATCACAAAATCTTTTCCGCCTTCCGGATCTTTGAAAACAGTTCCAAGAGTTGCCAGCGGAACGATATTTCCGGCATCACAGTTGGGTGCACCGCAAACGATCTGAACAGGTTCGCCTGTTCCGGGATCGACTTTACAGATGGAAAGGTGATCGGAGTTCGGATGAGGATCGCGGGAAAGGATTTTTGCAGTCATAACACCGGCAGGAACAGTAGCAGAAGAATTGATCTCTTCCACTTCAATTCCGGCACGGGTCAGAATCGCTGCAAGTTCCACAGGATCCGTATTCACATCCACATAATCGGAAAGCCAATTCAATGAAATTTTCATAAATTACCTGCCCTTCCTCAGAATTGTTCCAGGAACCGGACATCATTTTCAGAGAAAAGACGCAGGTCCTCGATACGGTGTTTGATCATAGTAAGACGGTCGATACCCATACCGAAAGCAAAGCCCTGACAGGTTTCGGGATCATAACCGACATTACGGAGAACGTTGGGATTGACCATACCTGCGCCGGCACATTCGATCCAGCCGGAATTTTTGCAGACCGGACAGCCTTTTCCGCCGCACATCACACAGGTGAAGTCACATTCCACGCTGGGTTCTGTGAAGGGGAAGAAACTGGGGCGCATGCGGACTTTGATATCGGGACCGAAAAACTCAGAAGCAAATGCAAGCAAAGTGCTCTTCAAATCAGCCATGGAAACATTGGTATCAATGTAAAGTCCTTCAATCTGATGGAAATGCACTCCGTGTGTAGCATCGGGAGTATCGCGGCGGAAACATCTTCCGGGAGCCACGATTCTGACAGGCGGCTTTTTGGAAAGCATTGTGCGAACCTGAACCGGAGAGGTGTGAGAACGCAGCAATCTGCCGTCTTCAAAATAGAAGGTATCCTGAGCACTGCGGGAAGGATGATCTGCCGGAGCATTCAGGGCATCAAAGTTGTTGAAAACTTTTTCGATTTCCGGACCGCTGGTAGCAACAAAGCCCATCCGGCGGAAGATATTGCAGCATTCTTCCATTGTCTGAGTAAGCGGATGTTTGCGTCCGGCAGGAGCCTTTCTTCCGGGGAGAGTGACATCCAGCATTTTAGCGGGGTCAGCCCCTTCGGAGGCGGCTACACGATCTTTTGCTTCTTCAAGAAGTTTTGCAAGTTCCTGCTTGGCTTCATTGAAAGCACGGCCCATCTTCGGTTTGTCTTCCGGAGGGACCTTCCCCATGAGGGGACCGAGCGCAGTGAAAGAACCGTTTCGGCCAATGGTTTTGGCACGGACGGCTTCAACAGCTGCGGCATCATTGGCAACAGCAAGAGCTTCAGCAGCATCTTTAACAATTGCCTGAATCTGTTCCAAGAGTTCCATAATAAAAATTCCTCAAAAAAAAACGCAGACTCCGGTTAAAGCCAGAGTCCGCGTTGAAATTGTAAGACGGTGGGGTGAGAGATCACCCCTGCCCTGAGTTTTCTCAGAGTGCGGCTTTGGCTTTTTCGATCAAAGCCGTAAAAGCAGCTGCGTCTTGGACTGCGAGGTCAGCGAGGACCTTGCGGTTCAGTTCGATTCCGGCCTTTTTGAGACCGTTGATAAACTTACTGTAGTTGATGCCCTGGGCACGGCATGCCGCATTGATACGGACAGTCCAAAGTGCACGGTACTGACGTTTTTTCTGTTTACGTCCAATATAAGCGTAAGCATCAGCTTTGTTGATTGCATCATAGACTGTACGGATCTGCTTGCTGCTTGCACCGTAAAATCCTTTAGCACGATCAAGCGCTCTTTTTCTGCGAGCGCGGGAGGGGACTGCAAGTGTAACTCTCATGTTTCTTCTCCGTTAGTGTTGTTTTCAGCCGTAGGGCAGAGCTTTTTTCATGCGCTGAGCCATGCAATCGGGCACTGTCTGACCGTTACGCATTTGACGTTTTTTCTTTCCGCTCTTTCCTGTCATCAGATGGCGTGCACCAGGCTTCTGAAACACGAACTTCCCGGTTCCCGTGCGTTTGACACGCTTGGAAATCGACTTTCTTGTCTTCATCTTCGGCATCGTTTGTTCTCCTTAGTTCGAGAAGTTTCACCGTTGCGGCAGATGCCATCCGCCCGCTTCCGGTGTGGAACAAGTTTGTTCCGGTTATTAATTATCCCTTGACGGGACTGTACGAAACGCAAATATTACGACCCAGCAGTTTTCCGGGGGCATCAAGAGTTCCTTTTCCGGTCAAATCCTCTGTAATCTTATTGACCAGTTCAAAACCTTTATCCTGATGGGCAAGTTCACGACCTTTGAACATGATCGTAACCTTCAACTTATTGCCTTCTGCGAGAAAACCGATTCCGTGATTCAACTTGACTTCATAATCATGAGTGTCAATATTCAAACGGAATTTGATCTCTTTCACTTTCTGAACGACCTGGTTTTTCTTCTGATCCTTGAGCTTCTTTTTCTGCTCGTAAAGGAACTTGCCGAAATCCATAATACGGCAAACCGGCGGGGTACTGTTTTCTGAAACCATAACGAGATCCAATCCCGCATCGCGTGCTTTCTGACACGCAGGCCCCAGTTTGAGTAATCCCAACTGTTCTCCTTCTGCACCAATTACGCGCAGCTCAACATCTGCATACGCCCGGTCGTTGCTTTTAAGTAACTTAGCGATGGCCGCTTCCTCCCTGTTAAATTTGCAATATTCTATTAATATAGCACGTTAAATCTTATTTTCAATCTCGTTTTGCAATTTTTCTATCAATTCTTCCAAAGTCATGGCTCCCAGCTGGTCTTCTTTGCGGGATCTGACAGAGAAAGTTCCTGCTTCCTGTTCCCGTCCGCCGGCAACTGCCATATACTGAATACGCATATTACGGGCTTCCTTGATCTTCGCACCCATGCTGCCGTCCTTGGTGTCAACTTCAGCACGGATTCCGGCTGCACGGAGTTTCTTCTTTGCTTCCATGCAGTATTCAACCTGATTTTCGGAAATCGGAATCAGGCGGACCTGTTCGGGAGCCAGCCACAGCGGAAATGCTCCGGCATAGTTTTCGACAAGAATTCCGAAGAAACGTTCCAGAGAGCCAAACAATGCTCGGTGAACCATGTACGGCTGGTGACGCTGTCCATCTTCTCCGACATAGGTCAGATTGAAGCGTTCCGGCAGGTTGAAGTCAAACTGAATGGTGGATGTCTGCCATTCACGTCCGATGGCATCTTTCACCTTCAAGTCAATCTTCGGACCATAGAATGCACCGCCGCCGTTATCCACTTCATATTCCAAACCGCAAGCCTGAATTGCCTGAACCAGAGACTTCTGAGCCTGTTCCCAGCGGGCAGGATCGCCCACGGATTTTTCAGGCTTGGTGGAGAGATATGCTTTAATTTCTTTGAACTGGAAAGTCTTCCAGATATAAAGACAGAAGTTCAAAACTTCCTGAATTTCGCTTTCAATCTGTTCCGGAGTACAGATGATGTGAGCATCATCCTGTGTAAAACCGCGAACACGGAGCAAACCATGAAGCACACCGCTCTTTTCATAGCGGTAAACGGTTCCGAGTTCTGCCCAGCGACAGGGAAGTTCACGGTAAGAACGGATTCTGCTCTTGTAAACTTCGATATGGAAGGGGCAGTTCATGGGTTTTGCATAATAATCTCCGCCGTCAATATCCATGGGAGAATACATGCTGTCCTGATAGAAGGAAAGATGACCGCTTGTTTCCCACAGATTGGAACGTCCGATATGGGGAGTATAAAGCAGTTCATAACCATTTTTGTAATGCTCTGCACGCCAGAATGTTTCGATGGTATTACGGATAAAAGCTCCGCGGGGATGCCAGAGAACAAGACCGGGGCCGACAGTTTCGGAAATGCTGAAGAGGTCCAGATCTTTTCCGAGTCTGCGATGGTCGCGTTTTTTCGCTTCTTCCAACTGAGTCAGATAGGCATCCAACTCCTTTTTGGAGGGGAATGCGGTACCGTAAATGCGCTGAAGCATGGGATTTGACTCTTTTCCGCGATAGTAGGAACCGGCAACGCTCATGAGTTTGACAGCACCGATATCGGCGGTTGTTGCGACGTGAGGACCGCGGCAAAGGTCAGTGAAACCGCCGCAGGTGTACATTGTGATCACGCCGTCATCGGGAATATCAGCCAGACGTTCCAGTTTATACTGCTGTCCGGCGAGTATTTTCTGAGCTTCTTCCCGGGAAACTTCCTGGCAAGTGAAAGGATATGCTGCCTTTTTGATTTCTTCCATTTTTTCTTCGATCTTGACAAGATCTTCGACAGCGAGATGCTGCGGAATATCAAAATCGTAGTAGAAGCCGTCTTCGGTGCTGGGCCCGATATCGAATTTTGCTTCAGGATAAAGTTCTTTGACAGCTGCAGCCATAACGTGAGCCGCACTGTGCCGTATCATTTCAATGGAAAACTGCATTTTTCAGTCCTTTCCGTTTATTAATTCCATTATATCATCAGGTAATATACACCGTACCTATGCAGGAATCAAGTGCTTTTTGCAGGATTTTTCAAGAATGTTGTCATTTTTTATTATTCTTTCTGCCGATTCGGAAAAACAGCTGTTTTTATTTCAAAAAATAAAAGCTCTGTTCCAGACTTATACAGTCAAGTTTAATAGGTTGCCGACCTGATATGGGGTACAGAGCCATAATTTTTTTCTTCTTTTTGACTTGATAAATTCTGTTTCTGTGCTATGTCATAGAGGATACATCCGAATAGGCTGGATTATTGAATTTTTTATTCGTCTTCCGGGGAGGATGTATCTGTATATACATGCAACCTATCTTGGTATGCAAATTTGGTTGGTGATTTTTCCTATGAAGAGGGGTATGATTTTGTTAACTGCGGAGCAGATGTCGCCGCAATCGGAGCGAACTGCGATGCTATCAAAAAAATGTATGATGAAATTATGTAATGTACAAAACTTTTCGTAGATATTCGTGAAGATATCTCGAAAAGTTATCTTTTTGTATCTACATGATATCCGGAACGCCGTTTTGTGCAAACCGGAATGCGGCGATATCGCAATCCCGATCAGGGAAAATTTGTTACGCATCAGAAATAGTATTAAAATTGGTGCTTCATTGCAAAAATATCCTTTCATCTGAGTTTGCTTGCTTCAAGTACATGCGATAAAAATGTTTTTACTTCGCCGGATTCAAAATCCTGCACCAGCTTTTACCAGAATTTGTCCCGACCGCAAGGCATCACTTTTTTATTGATCTCTAAGCCGGATATATCTGATTTTTTTGCCCTTTGCAACACTCAACGCACTGAAAACTTTTTACCCAGAGAATTTACTTTTTCCATTAACACAACATCATAAAATCAAAAATTCTTTTATTTTTGCTTGACTTTAAGGAGATACGGTTATATATTAGCGAAAAGTGGAACAAGACAGGAACACGCGGAACACGGAGAGAACAGGAATGAAAATCATTGATGTTTTGCGCGATGATATTGCAGCAAACCGGATTGTTTCTGATGGAAAACTTCCTTCGATGCGGGAAGTCTCTTCCCGTTACAAATGCGGGACAACCACGGTCAAACGGGCGTTTGATCTTCTTGAACAGGAGGGGATCATCCGTGTGGTGCGGGGGCAAGGGACTTTTGTGATCGGGCATGAAGATGCGCCCCAGCAGAAGAAATCCAAACTGATCGGTGCAATTCTCCTGAATGGTGCCCTCATGTGCGAAATTTCTGCGATAAAAGATCAATATTTGCAGAACGGATGGCTGTTCAGTATCTATGATGCCACACTCGACCATCAGTCGCCGGAAAAAGAAAAACTGTTTCTCACCAATGCAATGAAGCAGAATTTTTCCTGCTTCATCATATCAGCCTCTCCGATCGAACCGGTAAATACGGAACTGTTCATGAAACTGCGAGCGCAGGGATGCAAAGTGATACATACAGTTCCTTATAAAAAAGATATGTCCGATGAGTGTTATTTTTTCACTGATTATGCACAAGCTGCCGGGTTGGCAACATGGAAAATTGCCGCTTCCGGGTACAAAAATATTGTTTATCTCGGACGTGAAACCACGGCTCCGCATGTGGAATATGTCAACGAAGGAGTTCAGAATACGATTTGTGATTCCGGGCTGAATCTGGTGCAATCTTTCACAGTTCATCATAAGGAGTCGGAAGCGATCATTGAGTGTCTGAAACAGCTTCCTCCGCAGACAGCGATTCTCTCTTTCGATACGGAAATCGGAGAAATCGTCAGTCATTGTGCTGCAAGATTGGGAAAAAAGATCCCCGGCGATTTCGGTCTGGTATCGATTCTCAATGTGTTCGGGATCACAGCTTCCCACTCTTCGACCTGCGGGGATATCCGGGCACTTGTAAATGATCTGATGGCGTATGCAACCGATGAAACGCGTTCTCCATTTGACAGAGTGCAGCGGATTTACCGCAATTCGTTCTGCGACAAAGGAACTTTGTAATTGAAAAAAATAACAATAAGGCAGGAGATTTTTCATGAAAGAAAAAATTAAGATGATGCTGATTTTTGCTGCGGTATGCATTTGTACTGCATCATTTGCTCAGCGGATCGTCATTCCGGCGAATCCGAAGCTGACGGAACAGACGGCAAAGGCAGAATTGGAAAAGTATTTATCCCAATGTGTTGAAAGCCTGATCGTTGGAAATGATAGAATTTCTGCGATCCATATCGGAGATACCGATGAAGCGTTATTTGAAGGCTTGGAACGGAAAGGGATGAAAGAAGATTCCTATCTGATCCGCAAAATCGGGAAGAACATTATCATCAACGGCGGAGGAACCCGGGGTGTTATTTACGGAGTTTATGACTTTCTGGAAAATGTTTGCGGGGTTCGTTTCCTCACCCAGAAAGTGACATATATCCCGAAAAAGCGTGTTGTTAAAGTTGCTTCTGTTGATAAGAAATTTGAATTTTATTTTCCGATGCGTGATATTTTCATCGCCGGGAAAACACAGTTGCCTCTTGACGGCGGAAGATTTGCCATGTCCCGCGGTATGTCCCGGGATGGAGAACGCCCTATTACAGCGAGATTCGGCGGTGGATTTGATTACGGACCTCCGTACTTCTGTCATACCTATGACCGTTATATTCCTGCACGGAAGTATCTGAAAACACATCCTCACTATTTCAGTTTGGTTGATGGGAAACGTTATGGCGGACTGGAAAAAGGTCAGTTCTGTATGACGAACCCGGAATTGCGCAAATTTTTCCTTTCTTTGATCCTGAAAAATATCAAAGAAACCACAGAAAAAGCGAAGAGAGAAGGTCGTGCGATCCCGCTGATTTATGATATTTCCAGCAACGACAATGGAAAATTCTGCCGTTGCGAGACTTGCAAACCCATTGCGGAAGCGGAAAATAATTCCGGGTTGATGCTTCAGTTCTCCAATTATCTTGCCCGGGAAGTGAAAAAAGTTTATCCCGATGTGAAACTTCAGGTGTTCGCCTATACCGCCTGTCTTGAGCCTCCGAAAACAATTATTCCGGAGGATAACATCATCATCCGGGTCTGCAACACCGGAAGTGATTTGATTACCGGAGCCCCGTCAAACAAAGACTTTATCAAAACGGTCAATGCATGGAAAAAGATCTCAAAAGAGCTTTATGTCTGGGATTATGCCAAGACGTTTGGCGATACGGATGGTTTGCCGTTCCCCAGTGAATTCGGCTACCCGGAAGTCTTCAAATTCTACGTAGAGAATGGGTTCAAAGGTCAATTCTGGGAGTTGGAATCCCCGGCTTATTCTGATATGTGGGAGCTGAAATATTATCTGCTTTCCAAGTATATTGCAGATCCTTTCCGGAAAGATTTTGATTTTCTGCTGGATGATTTCTGTGAAAAATACTATGGCGCAGCCGGAAAATATATTGCGGAAGTCCGCCGGACCCTTGACAAATCCTCTAAAGTGATGCGTCCGGTTCTTGGCTGGGCTCCCAATATCGGAGATTTTGAGTTCATCAATTATAAGGTAATGGATCAGTGTCAAAAGCTGTTTGCGAAGGCGCGGGAAGCTGCCGGAGCGGATCAGGAACTTCTTTTCCGCATCAACAAAGCGTCCATGTCTCTTGACAGACTTTTCTCCTATGAAGCGCACCGCCGTTACATTACAGAATTTGCAGAAACCACCGGAAAGCCCAGAAGTAATTTCCCCTATGATATCCCTGCCATCCGGAAAAGATTTCTGGAAACCTGGCATAAATCGCTTGCTTACTTCGGCTATATCACACCGGCAAATAAAAAGAAAATCCTTGCCAGATTCGCCAATATTGATATGATGCCCATTGATTTTCCTCCTGCAAGAGAATTTGCAAATGTTCCGCATATTGATGTGACCCCCGGTGAAATGCCGCTGGTTCTCGGAAGAGAAATGTCAATTGTGAAAGATCCGGAATCCCCGATCGGTGTCGCTCTTGTTGTAAATGCGGATCATAACCGGAAATCCTATAAATTCCCCATGACCTTCGGTGTTTACGACAAAGGCGGACGGAAAGGGATCACTGCCCGGAAGTTTGAAAAAGGAAAATTTGTTCCCGGAAAATATCAGTGGATCAAGGTCGATAATGTAAAACTGCCGGATTCCGCCTGTTATCTCTGGCTGACAAACAGCTGGAAAATCCAGATTCCGTTGAACAATCTTGCGCCTCTTGACCGGAACAAGAGGATTACTGCCCATATTCATGTTAAATTTGAAGGTGATCTCTATTATGGAGATGGGAAACCCAGCCGGATCTATATCGACCGGGTCATCATAACCAATTAAAAAGGAATATCGTATGAAACTGAAAAAAGTATTTATTCCCTTATTTTCGGCTCTGTTTGCCGGCGGATGCTGTCAGATGGATTGCACCGGAATTCAGCCGCCGCAGGTCATTATTTCTGAAAATGCCGCATTGACGGAACGCACTGCGAAAGAGGAACTGGAAAAATATCTTTCCAAATGTTCCAGAGGGCTCATTGTCGGCGGCGATATCATTGAAAAGATCCATCTTGGCGATTCCGAACTTTCCGGAAAAGCCGGATTCCTCCGGAGCAGAATGGAGAGCGATTCTTTTGTGATCCGGAAAGTCGGTAAAGAAATTTTCATCAACGGCGGCGGAACCCGTGGAGTTCTGTACGGAACATTCGATTTTATCGAACAGGTGTTGGATGTGCGGTTCTTCACTCCAGTCGTGACTTATATTCCGGAAGCCAAAGTCATCAGAGTTTCCTCCGTTGATAAAGAGTTCAAATTTGCCTTTGAGCTCCGTGATATCTATATTGGAAAAGCCTATCATCCGGATGGGGGGCTTTATGCCGTTTCCCGGGGAATGTCCCGGGGCGGAGATATTCCGTTTGACCAGAAATATGGCGGTTCTTTTGATTATGGACCGCCCTATTCCTGCCACACCTTTGACCGGTATCTTCCCGCCGAGGTTTATATGAAGACGCATCCGCATTTCTTCAGTCTCCGGAATGGAGAACGGTATGGCGGACAGCATACAGGACAGCTTTGTCTGACCAATCCCGAACTCCGGGAATTTTTCACAAAACTGGTTCTGGATAACATCAAGGCTACCAATGAAGCCTGCCGGAAAGCTGGGATCGCGGCTCCACTGATCTATGATGTATCCCACAATGACAACAGCCGTTACTGTTTGTGTGAAACCTGTTCCGCACTGGCTGCGAAAGAACGGCAGTCCGGGGTTATGATCGATTTCGTCAATTATATCGCGGAACGGGTCGCAAAAGTTTATCCGGAGATCAAACTCCAATTCTTTGCCTATCAGTACAATGCAGAGCCTCCGAGAACATTGAAAGCCCGTGACAATGTGATAGTCCGGATCTGCAATACCGGCAGCAATCAGATCACCGGTGCAGCAAATGATAAAGTATATTCCAGAATGTTCAAAGAATGGAAGAATTTTGCAAAACATGTTTATATCTGGGATTATGCGATCACATACGGCGATATGAATGGCGGACCTTATCCCAGTGAATTTTACATTCCCTCCGCATATAAGTTTTATGCAGAAAATAATGTGAAAGGGATTTTCTGTGAATCGGAAAGCCCTGCAAGTTCCGATATGTGGGAACTGAAATATTATCTTCTGACCTGTTATGCAAAAGATCCGAACAGAACTGATTACCAGAAACTTGTGGATGACTTCTATCAGAAGTATTACGGTCCTGCCGGGAAATATGTTTACAACAGCCGGAAGATCCTGCATGAGGCAGCGATCCGGAAAAAAGCTGTGATCGGCTGGTTTGCTTCCGGCGTGGATTTCTCCTATATCGATCTGGAAGTAAATCTTGCCATGCAGGAACAGTTAGATAAGGCCCGTGCGGCTGTTGCCGGAAATGAAGAGCTGACCTACCGTGTCAATCGCGCCGGATTGGGAATTGACCGGCTTCTCGGTTTTGAGTTTCTTGGATCCTATCAGCGCAGTACGGAACGGGATCTGGAGCCGATTGCGGCAGAAGCTGTAAAACGTTTCTGGGCGACCTGGGATGCAAGCATGAAGCGGAATGCGCCCCTGACTCCCCGGACTCAGTTCGACCGGATCAAAAAACGCTGTGAGACGCTTCTTGCACTTCCCCGTTCTCCCCGGAAACAGTTCAACGATCCGAAAAATCATATCGTCAGTTACTATGCCGATGAAATTTCCAGTATCGGTTCAACGATCACTGTGATTCCGGATCAGACTTCTGAATTTGGAAGTTCCCTCAAAATCGTGGTTCCAAAAGGTTCCAGAACCCATCGGCTCCCCCAGAGCTGCGGAATTTACAGTCTTTCCCAGAGCAAGGAGATCTATCATTGGAAATTTACCCGGAAAGATCTGAAAGATAATGAATGGCAATGGCTTGAACTGAAAAATGTTCTCTTGCCAGAAGGAAATAATTGCTATCTTTATATCACCAACAGCTGGGTCGCTCAGGTTCTTCTTGCTTATCTTGGAGAGATCGACCGCAGCAAGCCGTTTGATCTTCGCGTACACATCAAGTTCGATGGAGATCTCTTCTTCGGAAACGGAAAAGAGAGTCTCATCTATATTGACCGTGTAGATGTTGTTCAGCCGAAATAACACAAACAATAACACATAGAAGGAGTATGAAGATGAACTCTGTAAGAAAGAAAAGTTTTACCTTTATCGAATTGGTGATCATTGTCATCACCCTGGCGGTTCTTGCAATGACTGTTCTTCCCGCAGTGAATGCGAAGGGGAATGCAATGCAGGTTTCCTGTACCGGAAATCTGAAACAGCTTTATTCTATCGAAGTGATGTATGCTCAAGATAACGATGACTACATCTGCCCGAATGCGGTCAACAGAAAGGGGCATGGAAGACATCGCATTCCTTATGCAAACGGCAGACTTGAAATTTTTCATTGTCCGGATGCGGTTGATGCGCCTTATGCAAAACGTCTCGGGAAAGGAAGCTGGCCTGAAATTCCTTCCGGGAAACGTTACATTGAAGGAACTTATATGAGAAACTCATCCATTGGCGGCTGGGAACCGTTCAAGACCTGGCACGCAAAGGCCAGGAAGTTTAAAAATTGCAAGAATCCTGAAATGTATGTTATGATCTTTGATGGAAATCTTGCCCAGGGAACATGGGAAGCGATCCGCTATAATGCCGTAACAAAACGTTCCAGAGGAGTGGAATACCGTCATGACAATACTGCAAACACTCTTTTCCAGGATGGACATATCGCACCTATGACTCCCGAAAAATTCAAGGGCGGAAGAGGCATTGGTTCCCCGGATGCAAAAGGAAAAGATTATATCTTTGCAAGTAAATGATTTCCCCACAATATTCAAAGAGAGAGAGAAAAACTATGAAACGGTTTACATTGATTGAACTTTTAGTCGTCATCGCGATTATTGCGATTCTCGCAGGAATGCTGTTGCCGGCATTGAACAATGCAAGAGAAAAAGGTCGCTCATCGAGCTGTATCAGCAACTTGAAACAAGTCGGACAAATTGAATTGTTCTATGGCTCTGATAACGATTCCTATGTGTGTCCCACACAAATCAATGGGAAAGGATATGGACGTGTGCTGCTCCCTTATGATAACGGCAACGGAAAAATCTGGGTTTGTCCCAGTGCAAAGGAATTCCTGAGCAACGTTAAACGCGGTGACTGGCCCGAATTGAAGCAACCTCTTCTCCAGTGGGGATCCTATGGAAGAAACTCCTGTTTCGGCGGACATTCCAACTATTTCACCAATAAGAGTTATGCGGATCAGTTCCGGAAATTCGGAAAATTCAAATATCCCACACTCACTCTTGCAATGGCTGATATGAATAAGAACGATACCTACCGTTGGGATAATGGAGATATCGTTACCAGAATTTCATACCGTCATGGAGGAAGAAATAATATTCTGATGGCAGATGGTCATGTCACTTCATATCTCCAGGCCGATTACAGCAGTAACCGCGGATTTGGAAAACCTGACCGTTACTTTGCCGGAAAATATTATTTTACAGAATTGAATTGACACCCTGAAAGAAAGTGTTACAAAGAAGATGTCAAAGAAAAAACAATTGCTTCTCGTTCCATCTACGCACTGGGATCGGGAATGGTACAAATCGCAATCAGAGTTCAGTGTTTATCTCACGGAACTGTTTGATCAGGTGCTGACAAAGCTGGAATCCGGCGAACTTGAGAATTTCTTCACCGACGGTCAGGCTGTTATGGTCGAAGATATTCTGAACCTCAAACCGGAATGGAAAGAACGGATCGCACGGTTCGCTTCTCTGGAAAAACTTGAACTCGGTCCGTTCTATGTCCTGACAGATATGTACATGCCTTCCGGAGAATCCTTCTTCCGGAACATCAAATACGGGATTCAATTGATTCATGAACTTGGCGGAAAACCCGGGATCCCCTACGCACCTGATGCCTTCGGACACAATGCTGATCTTCCTGCGATCCTGAACTCCGCCGGTTTTGATGCCTATTTCTTCTGCCGGGGAATCGGTGATCAGCTGGAACCTCCAAAATCCGAATTCATCTGGCGGGATAAATATTCCCGTTATAAAGTGCTGGCACTTTCTGCTATCGTGGATATCTTCCATCCGGTCACCGGACGGTGGATTTCCGGTGCTTATGGACTGGGAATGAATCTTCCGCAAAAGCAGGAAGAGTTTCAGGAACGGCTGGAAATCATCTGGGATCATCTTGAACGTTATTCAGATCTTCCGGTCCAGCTGGCTGTAAACGGATGTGATCATCTGCTCCCGGAAGAAAATCTGGCTGCCCGGTTGAAAAAATTCAATCAGGCAGGTCTGAAATTCTCTGCCAAAACCGCTCCGATTGCAGAATATGTCAAAGAGGCTTGGGCGAACCTGGATATAAATGCTCTGCCCATTATTCCCGGGGAATTGATCGCCGGAAGATTCTTCCGGATCCTGACGGGCACTTCTTCCAGCCGTATCACTTTGAAAATCAGAAATGTTCAGAGCCAATACCTTCTGGAAAAAATCGTTGAACCGGCTCTTGCGCTTGCTCCGGAACATCTCCGGAACCGTTATCAGCCGCACTTGGATAATGCTTGGAAATGGCTCCTGCAAAATCAGGCGCATGACAGCATTTGCGGATGCAGTATTGATGCCGTTCACAGAGAAATGAATGTCCGGTTCGATAAAATCGAAGCCTCCCTCAAGGTCGTTGCTGAACGCCTCCTCCGGCTCAATAGCGGCATTTCCGATTTGAGAGCTTTTATGCCGACCCCCGAATCGGAAGAGATTAAACTGGCTGTCACTGGAAACGCTTACGGGATGCAGAAGGGGACTCTCAAATCCTTCAACACATCCATCCCGGCAAATATCAATGTCAAAGAAATGGCTCTCGTTGACAATAACGGCACAGAGTATGATTTCATTGCAGAAGATGATAAAAAATGCAGCACGACCAATGGTCCCTTTATTCCGTCCGGACCGCAGGGGCGTCTCTGCAGCCGAGTGAATATCTATACCGATATGCCGATGCCCGAAGGATTCAGCAATATGAGCCTGTTCCTCCGCAAGAAAAACTGCGGCAAGACAGAATCTCAAGTACATCCGGAGCTTCCCGTCAAATGCAAAAACGGATCCCTGATCCTTTTCACCCCTGAATATCAGATCGCTGATTTCCTCTCCCTGATCGATACCACCGATGCCGGGGATGAGTATGATTATCGTCCGGGTGATGCCCCCGTGACCGTAAAGAACAGCGGATGGAAGGATGCCGGAACCGTGATCCGCGGGAATCTTTATATGGCAAAATTCACCACCACGATTACGGTCCCGAAAGAAAAAGATTCTGAAACAAAAGTCGATCTTGAGGTTCAGCTTCAAATCACCGGTGCATTTTCTGACGATTCATTCCTTGCGGATATCCGGCTTGAGAACACGGCAAAAGATCACCGTCTTCAGCTCCGGATCAAAACCCCGTTTGAATTCACAAATTATTGCCGGGAATCTCAGTTTGGGCACCTCATTACCGATGCGGCTGCTCAAACAGAACCGGATACATGGCGCGATAAAACGGAACCTCTCCGCAGAAACTTCGGTCACATCTCTATTGCCCGTGATGGAAAAGAGTTTGCGATCCTGCCCGAAGGAATTCACGAGCACACGACAGATGGCAAATCCTTTGATTTGACGTTGTTCCGTTCGGTTGGAAATCTTGGGCAAACGGGAGCTGGTCCTCACATCTGTACACCGGAAGCGCAGATGCAGGGTGAATTGCATCTCAGAACAGCCTTTTCCTGGAAAGGATACGGTGCCTCGTCCAACACATTATGGAAGAAGGCGAACCGTCTTCTGGAACCGGCATGGGGAGTGATTTTGCATCCGGATCAGGAAAGCCGGAAATATACGGAATCATACATTTCACTGGAATCTGATTCTCTGCTTATTTCAGCCTTCAGTTTTGATGAAACCATTGGCAAAAAGATCATTCGGATTTTCAATCCGATTGTCTCTGAAGGTATTGGAAAACTTTGTGGAGAAAGGATTCCGGCAGCTCTCAGAAAGCTCCGGTATGACCGTGGCAGTATTGTAGAAACCGATATGCTTATTGCTGCTGAAGAATTACGTCTTCAAGCCGGTGAGATCGCAACCTTCTGTCTTGATTGATTATTCATCAGTCAGAAAAAAATAAATCCTGAATCGTTGAGGCAATTCAGGATTTATTTATATACATTTCCGTTACTCCAGCGTGATTTCCAAACCGTAATCAATGATTCCATAATCATCTGTATGATTCGGGGCTCTGGCACCTATGAAATTCGGCTCCAGAAGGAATGAGGAGGGACTGACTGCATACGGATTGATTTCTGTCATGTGCATCGGTCCAAGCGTGTTCCGGCAGGAGGTGGAAAGTTCCAATGAAATCCTGTTCTTACCGGGACGCAATAGTCCGGAAATATCCAGTTCATACGGTGCAGTATAGATCAATGGCAATGTTGTTCCATTGAGATTTACAGAAAGGGAGTTTGCTTTACAGGGAGAGAATTTCAGCGTACGGAACAATGTTGCCTGTTCTGTCGTCAACTCAAAATCCTGTTCAGCTCTCAATACTCCGGAGAAGAACAGGTAGCCAGCATCAAGCAGATTCCCAAGGGAGATCGTATCGGTGCTGTTTTCCAGGATAAACGGGCCGCCGGCAAAAGCAGTCCGCAACTGATCCGGCGTGATTTTTCCGGCGCGGCATTGGAAATCGCCAAGGAGATAAATCGCTTCGATTTCACTGTCGTAATAGAGTTTATTGGATTCACTTTCAAAATGTTTTGCCCGCTCCAGATGAGCCCGGATTTCCGGTGACTGATGAAACGGCAGGACTATTTTGAATTCATTTTTGCCATCTATCAGCAATGATTCCGGCAATTTCAGCACTTCGATCCCCCGGTCAATGAAATAACCGGAAAAATCATCCGGAAGTTTAGTTCCATTCAAATAATATTCCGCTTCCGGATCCCGTTCAAGTGCCATCGCAAGTGAAGCTTTGGAAAAATTGAAGCCGGGGGCACAGGTAAAGTGAAAATAGAGTTCGATCCTGCTGTCAGGAAGCGCAAGCATCCGTTCAAAAATCGTTAAGGTATTACAGTTCTTGACCAGTTTCTGATCATCTTCGCGACGGTAATCTGCAGTATCAAGAAGCAGGACGTTTTTACCTGACACGACTCTCCAGTTTTCGGTCAAAATTTTCGGTGCGGCTTTCGGGTATGTCACGGCTTTCAGCAGCACAGACCCCCGGGCGGAAAATGTGTGGAAAAATCTGGCTTTTCCATTGATATTCAAATGCTGAATTCTGGAAAAGATCTTTCCGCTTGCCTGATCAACACACCATATTTCATCTGCAGAATAGGGCAAGGTGATCTCACATTTTACAGGAGATTCATTCCCCAGGTTATCCCAATGCAGGGGGGTGATTTTCCAATCGCATTCAAAGGCATTTTCCGGAATTGCAGCAAAATCGGCAATGAAATACCATGTTTCATTTTTCTCCGGAAAAACCCGCCAGGTTCCGCGAATCTGACCGGGCGTTCCCTCCAGAACGCGGCAATCGATTTTTCTGATATCTTCAGGCTCGAACTCCGGCAATGTTCCGAATCCATCAAATTGCGGCAGTGATTTGAAAAATTCTGCAGTCGCTTCTGAAACCGGTTCTCCATCAATGCAAATTTTCCCAAAATCGTTATGAACGGAACAAAAGATTTTTCCGCCCTGCGCATGGAATTCTTTGAGCAGCGCAGTAACTTTTCCGGAAATATTCAGAACTTCGGGCAGTAAAAATACTTTGTATTCCATCTGACCGATTTGCAATTTCCCGGAATCGACACTTCCCAGTTCTTCCGTCAGAACTTCATCCGCGTAATGGAACGGCACACCGGAAACTTCCAATTTTTCCGAAAGAACAAGCATGGAACTCCAGCATTTTTTCGCAAGATCTGTGAAACAGCGGACGCCATCTGCTGCGATATGCGCACTGGATTCTCCATGAAAAATCACCGTATCGCATTGGATTTTTCCGCGGGCAAGAATCGAACCCACTCTGGAAAAGGCATCATTCTGTTTCCGGATATGCTTCCACATGGGATGCTGATAGAAAACCGACATGGGATAATCCCTTTTCCGCAGTCCTCTCAGAGAGTATCCTTCCAGATGCTGACAAAGATAATTGATTCCGTGAACCATCTGCTGCTGATAGAGCCACTCCATCCCGCGCATATTGAAATTCCAGCCGCTGCAGCCGAAGGTCTCTGTCAGAATCTGTTTTTTTCCCAGCTGAGCCGCAGCAGAGACCAGCTGCGTATCTACTGTGATATAGGATTCCACTCTGCCGAGATGGTCATTGCCCGGAATATCATACCCGCAATATTGCGGCATGATCGCGCCGTTACTGTAAAGCTGTGAAGAAAAACTTTCTTCTCCGAAATGGTGTCCGATCAGTTTCCATCCATGAGTTTGACACCAGGAACCGATCTGTTCGATATAATTTTTCCGGAAAAGCTGAGTGCAGAGGCGGTAATACCGGATTCTGGTTCTTTTCCAGTTCCCGGTTTCATAAAACAGCTCAATGAGTCTTGGCTGGAGTTCTTCCTGATATGCTTCCTGATATTCTTTTTCAATGATCAGGGACCAGGGGGCTGTTTTTCTGGAAATCTGGGGCTCGTCCGTAAAAATTCCGCTAATCCCGTCCCTCACGTCTTCCGGCAATGTCTGATAATAGTAATCGTACACAAATTCTATAAATTTACCGGTTACTTCCGCATCCAGATTATCGACATAGTAAGGATTCAGGGTGTAATGTACAATAAATTTTGCATGTTCCGGCGCTGTCTGCTGAAAGTTCTGATCAAAGGCTGCAATGACATGTTCCGGCAGGGGCACAGAGGTGTCGTTCCGTTCCAGAATATTCAAATATTTCTGCTGATATTTTTCTCCGAGGGCATTGACTTTTCCATCGCCGAATCCGCTGGGCCATCCGTTCTCATCATAAAGATAGGGCAGCATACCAAGTTTGAGCGCTTCCCGTGTGCAGAGATTGATGCAGTCCAGCCATTTTTTTCCAAGATATTTTGTTTTCAATCCCCCACGGGCATGCATGATAAAACCGCCCATTCCTGCATGATACATCTCATGGATTTGACGGATCAGTTCTGTTTCTTCCAGTTCAGCATTCCAGCTCCAAAACGGGATTGGACGGAATTCAGGGGCAACTTCATAAGTTGTAAAATCGAGATGATCAGAATTCATTTTCATATCTTTCTGCAAAATGTTTCAAGTGTGACTTTAACTTAGCACAAAACAACTTTTTTTCAAGCAGAAAATGATTGGATCAAAACAAAAAGTTTATCAATGAAGCGAACGAAGCATCTTTCTCAAATGCTGCTGCGTACAGGAGGTTCAAACTTGAAAAAATGACCAGTGTTTTGTTACCTTTACCCGCCATTCTAAACGGATTTTTGAGTTAAAAAACTCAGAATTTTGCTGTGAAATGAAATTCTGAAAATCACTTCACTTTTATTCAGAAGAACTCAGAATGGCGATTTGCCATTCTGAGTTCTTTGAATAGTATATCATTTCAAAACGAAAATGCAAGCAGCTTAAAAACCTTTCGCTTTATTTTCTTGTTCTGGGAAGCTGGTCAGATATCAAGTCCAGCTGCAATAAGCATTTTACAGAAGTCCCGTCCGTTTATAAGCACAATTCCATTTTCCTGGGCTTTGAGGACTGCAGACTCAGTGAATTCCTAGGGAATGCAAAAATATTGCTAAACCTATCTCTGTTTTGAGACAAAATGCAAGTGTTTTATCACAAGAATTTGTAAGCAGAGAATTGTTTCCGCAGAGAAAAATGGTTAGAAAGACTGTTTTTTATGCAAAATAAAGTTTTCCATCCGAGAGTTCATCATTGGAGTAAAAGGAGGAAATTTCTTTATTTCTATTCCGATAGACTGAAATATCATATCAAAGAGTTTATTGGATACGGGATCACAGTCGTGAATCAGGTATCGTTTGCCGAGCAGAAATCTATCCCGCTTATCCCGCATGTTCCCGGCAATCTGTATAGTCCAGCGGCAATCGGACTATTGACATAATATCCTTTGAAAGTATTTCAGTTGTTCGAAAGCTTCTTCGGGTAAAGAATCAGTACGCTCGAGTTGTGTTTTTTATAGTATTTAGCTCTGTTTTCGGACAAAGGTTGTTACTTGAGGAGGGGAAAAAGCCCTTTTCAGGAAAGTCCTTTTTCCCCTCCTCAAGTAACAACCTTTATTGGGAACAGAGCTATTTTTTTTGCCATTTATTTTTAAGTTCTTCAATGCGCTTTTGAACAAAGAATGTCATTCGCAGATTATGATCACACGGAGCCATAGAACCTCCTTCAAATTCACTGGGCTTTTGTTCTTCAGCTTCAGCACGTTTATCCCAGGCTTTACAGTCAGCCATAAATGCTTTTTCTATTTTCTCATAGCCGGGCTGGTTCCAAATGCGGAACTCTATAAGGTACTTTTCCATATTCGCCAGTTGCAGCATATACTGACTTAAAATATTCATTTCACTCTGTGTCATGGCTTCATTTATCAGATAATGCTCCACACGCTCTCTTGTGTGAGCCAATTCATCCTCAGGCAAACGGGAAACACATCCGGTTACGGTCAGCAGAATAAAAACACTAAATATTATCTGTCTCATCATTTTCTCCTATTGTTAAAATTGCTAAACTTCTGTCATCATTGCCCCGGGGATCGCGGCTCCAGCGGGAACCGGTCAGGTAATCGAGAATATCCTGACGGCGCAATACTTCGCTTTTCAAATCATCAAACATCTTGTTGAATATCGGACCCGGGATCATGCTTGGCAGTTGGAACATCAAATACTCCGGACCGTCACTGGTGATGGCAATGCCGTCAATATCACTGCTTGCGATCATGCGGCTGTGATACTCTTTTTTGCTTTCATCTCCGTACCGAAGGAAAGTTGTCTGATTGTCAAACTCGCCTTTATCCGGTTCAAAAACACAGTAACACTCTCCATTTTCCCGAACGGTGATCGCCCCATCCCCCACCTGAAAAAATCCGCACCGTTCCTTTCCCCACACAGCAAAGGCAATGGTGAAGTCAAACTCCCGTTCGGGCAGTTTGAATTTTTCCGCAAGCTCAATTTTCTTCTGGCAGACAGTACGGATTATCAAATCACAGAAACGGTTCCAGCGGTTGTCGTTCCACTTTTCCCCGTCAAGAATGGCGGCAAGGAGATCTTCCATTATCGCACATTGACTGCGGAATGCCTCTACTGCTGCCCTTGCTCCATAGTGGGAATGACTGGCACTGCCCCTGCCGTCACAGACGATAAGACAGGGGCGATGATCGCACCAAACGCCGCAAGCATCCTGACACGGTCGTTCGGTGCGGATGTGTCCGTTGCCGGGAATGGAAACTGCGTGATACGCAAATTTCATTCGGCGTCCTCCTCTTCGGCGGGGGCGGGAATTCCGGCAAGGTCTGCCCAGCTGGTGACGTTGCCCAGACGGACATTATCCTGTTCCGCTACACTGCTTGCGGAAACGCTTTTGAGTGAATCGGTGAGCCACTTGAAGAACTCCTTGAAGCACAAGCCTTTGAGTTTCACCGGACCGGGGCGCTCCGGCAAGATCTTACGCAGCGTGTCAAAATCCGCTTCTTCGCCAATGCCGATGCCGATATACTGCAGTTTGCCTTCGTCCCCCATGCGTTTCATGGATGCTGCGGCACTTTCATAGTCATCGTTGGGACAGCCGTCCGTCATCAAAACGATCCACGGTTTGTAACTTGCGATCCCTTTCTGTTTATAAAGTCTGCGGCGGGCTTTCAGTTCGGAGTCTGCCAGTTTCAAGGCTTCGCCCAAAGGTGTACAGCCATTAGCGTCCAATGTGGGCGGCGTATCGGCAACATCACACACCGGAGCAAAGGCAGATGCGATTTCGGCATCTCCGCCAAAGGTGATGATCTCCAGTTCCACACTCATACTGGCGGTTTCATCGTCGCTGGTCTCTTTGAGGAACTGATCCAGACCGGACTGCAGTTCCCGGAGGGGGGCTCCTGACATACTTCCGGAAGTATCCAGCAACAGGATAACCGGACAGCGGGGGGCGGGGTTGGTCACATCGAGGTTGTTGTCTTCTTTGTAGTCGTTCATTGTTTTTTTCTCCTTGCATTTTCCGGGCAGATCGCCCGTTGGTTTTTGTTTTTGCTTTTACGCATGATTTCTATAAAATTTTCCAATTCAGCTTTCAAATCTCCGATCAGGGGGCGTTTCATCGGCTCTTTGTAACCATCTATAAACATTTTTACAAAATATTCTTTCAGAGATTCCGGCAGCCAGCTCACAGACTTATACCATCCCACCGGCAGGCGGACTCCGGATGTTTTATCCAGCGGACACTTGCCCGATTTCAGATTTTCAATGGGATCGCTGCCTCCGCATTGGGCGTAGGGGTGAAGTCCTGACATCAAAATCATGTAGACTACCACCGCCAGACTGAACCGCACCTGTTCCGGAGTGCGTTCACAGTTGAAGAGTTCCGGCTTGAAGAGCAATTCCGGAGCCGTATATTCCGGCGTAAAAGTGCGGGTAAGAAAGGTATTCTGTTTCTCTCCCGCTCCGGGAATCTGAAAGCTGTCGCAGTCGATCAAGGTTACTTTCCCCTGCATATCAATCAGGAAATTATCGGGATTGAAATCGTTGACCAGAACCCGGTGGCGTGCAAGCATCTGCACGGCATTGACCAGATTGAGGGCTACTTTTGTTACTTGCAGCCGATCCCATCCGGGAAAAAACCTTTTCACCTGACACGGTGCATACAATGCACGCAGAGTTCTGCCATTGGCGCGGGGCATGACAAAACCGATGACCTTCCTGTTGGCATCAAAGACGGACATCTGGGGCCACGCTAAAAAATCAGCTTTGCGGCACTCTTCCAAAGCAAGCATGGCATCGAGCCTGTCGCAAAATGCGGATTGCTTGCGTAAGTTGTTCAGCGTTTCATCCTTGCATACCTTGATAAGGTAATGGGGATTGATAGATAGTTTATAAACAAAGCCTTCTCCTCCGTGAGCAAGAATATCTGATTTTTTCAGACTCAAGGGCTTTCCTGCCGGATCGTAAACGATTCTGCTCCGCTCGCCGGATGGTACCGCAAGAGTAAGCCAGTCGCTCCCCGTTTGAACTTTTCCGACTTTACGGGGAGTAACATTTCTGACAGGCTTGGGCTGTGCTGCTAAATATTTTAGAAGATTATTCAGCATCAGTATCTTCCGCAGCTTCTGCTTCTTCCGGAATATCATAGTTGAGCCATTCAAAAGAGCCGAAACGTGCTTCTATTGCCTCATCGACTTTGACTGCCCCATCCACTGCCAGACATTTCAAAACAAAAACTTTGGTTGATGGAAAAATCTCTTCTTCCACCGCCATCCGTGCGGCATAGTCCACTTCATGACAGCCCACTGCAATGCGTTTTTGGGCGGCAACTTTGAGTTTTTCCGCATCGTGAAGATCAAGGAATGCTTGCAAATCCATATAGTCAGGTTCACCCTCTTTATTTAAAGAGATGATCTGGGTTCCAGTCAGGATACCATAATACTTTTTCCCTTCGCTTTTGCAGTAAGCAATGCCGCCGGGACGCAGATATTTTACGGTAATTGTTTCATGCAGATCTTCTTTGAGTTCCTGCCAGGCTGTTTCGATTTCGGAAACCAGTTCTTTTGTGGCATCTTTAAGAGTATCGACAAATTCTTCAAAATCAGACATATAACAATCCTTTCTTCAAAAAGTTTCTACTTTGATCATTTTTATTTTACATTTAGGACAAATGGGCGGCTGTTTTTTCCTGAATGACCACGGAATGAGAGTGTAAATATACGGAAAGGTTCTTTCCTGTATAGATTCTTCTCTCCCGCATTTCGGACAACGCCAAACAGTCATCCGCTGGGGCATGGGCATAAAAGATTTCATTCTTCCTCCTGTAATTTCCAAATAACATCCTGCAAAGCGGTTTGAAAATCAGCGATTTTTTCGCCGACTTCACAGATCGTACTGTTTTGTCCAGCATTTTCTGTATCCCATAATTCGTCACAAATGACAAGCTGCGGAAGGGGCGGAACAATTTCTGATTTTTCAAGTTTTCCTGCGATTTTCTTCAAATCCTCATGGATCGTTTTGACAAAATTCCACAAAAGTTTCAACTCCTCCACAACTTTGTGTTTATTGGGAGTCATTTCATCCATATCTTCTCTGGTAATACATTTCAGCTGTCTGGATGAAATTTCAAAACAATGTTTCGTTGCTTCTGCATCTTGGGCAACCAGAGCCCAAAGTTCCTGCTGCAGCACATTTTTTTCTTTTTCAGTCATTTTTGACCTCCTTGGTTTGTTGTTAATATATTTGCGAACCTGTGCCATTTTCTGTCATAGCAAGGTCTGCAAGAAAAAAATCCGCATAATTTTGAATGAGGGTTGTGAGTTTGCAAATAATATAATGGATAGCGTATGACATTTTTCGACATGAGCATTTGATATTGCAAATTTTTATTGTATATTATAGATATTCGTGTTCTTTATGAGGGAATTATGTTAGAAAGCTTATACAAAAATATTGCATGTGATCCTGTAATGCCGGAACCGGGTTCAATCGTAAAAATTGACCTTTGGGGAGAATTTATAAAATCTTCCTGCCATACCGGAGTTTATGTAGGGAATAATCAAATTGTTGAAATGACCAATGACAATGGGATTGGCACCATCAATAAGTTTTCCGCAAATCAATTCTTGAATTATTCTGCACATAGGACAGGGGTATATATCTATGTGGCGGCAATTAAAATCGGGAAAAAATATGTCCCTTTGGCAGATAAAAAAATCGCAGAACGGGCATTGGATGCTGTTGGAAATAAAACGAAATATAACTTATTTATAGATAATTGCCATTTGTTCACAGAATATTGCTGTAAAGTAGCACATCTATTATTACTTTTCAAGTTGTAAAACTCCATTTTATGCATTTTTACTTTTATTCGGGACTGGATGCCCCTGATTGAAATGTTTCAAAGGTCGATTCCGCAGTAATATACTTCCGGGACTATGTCATTTTGTGTCATCGTAAAATTTGATGCTGTATGAAAAAAATCCATACAGCATCAAGTTATTGGAATAAATTTTACTTCAACAACTTGTGCAACAGCACTCCGCCTCCGACAACAGCTGCGCCTGCGACGAAGCCGACTACCATACCGGCAATAGCATCTTCAGTGAAGATGTCGGAAAAATCTGTATTGGAAGAATATGTAGAGACTTCATCCTCATCGCCATCTTCATCCTCATCTTCGTTTTGATGAATATCGTCCGAATTTTCTTCCGATGAAGTTTCCGAAACTTTTTCTTCCTTTGAAACGGAGCTCTTTCCGGTCAGTGCCGCAAGGGTATCTTCCAATTTTTGTTTGAGTTCATCATCGTTTCCGACTGCCTCCATCAATTTTTTAATGGATGCAATGGTTTCCTCGGCTGCAGCCGCACTTGTGATTTTCTTTTCTTCCATGGTTTAATCCTCCTCGATTTTGTTGTCTTTCCAGTTGGTGTTTTTGGATTCTTTTTCGCCTTCAATAAATTTTTCTTTTAATTCAGAAATATTCATTGTCATGCCTGATTCAAAATATGCTTTGGCAGCTTTTCCTACACCATAAGTGATTCCGGCGGCAATCGGAACTTTCAGGAACGGCAGGAAACTTGCCGCCAATTTTCCGGCAATGGAACCTCCTGCAACACCCGCAAGCATGGTCATAATGCTGCTGTCTACAGCATATCCGTAAGCGGCACCGATCCGGTAGATCATATATGCTTCATTTGCCATCAAAGGAGCAACATCTGCCAGAGGAAGCGGTATCAAGGCGATTGCTGCAGCACGTCCTGCCGCCCAGTTGATATATTCATCAGCCTCTTTAGCCGCTTGTGCCTCCCAGCGGGAACGCATATTGCCGTAATAAGTATTCCAGCGGTTACGGAAGCTGAAAAGCTCTTCATCGGCTCCCTCAATGGCTTGTCCAGTCATTTCAAAAGCCTTGTTAAGCAGTTGAGCCAACCCGGTTTTGTTATGGCTGGAAACCATTACGATGCGTTCAGACGGAAGCAGGTCAAGAAGCTGGGACATCATGCTTTCGGTTTGTTCTTTGCGCAGCGTTTCTGCCTTAGTAACAACCAGCAGTACTTTATCTGAAAACTGTTGGATCAGCCGGGCATCGGCCGATTGTACTCTTGCCCCGGATCCGTCGATACAGTACCAGATATTGTGAACGAGATTTTCCGCTGTATCAGAGTCAAGACGATTGACAACCTCTCCCATGATAAAACGGGAATATTCTTCCACCGTCTGCCCAGGCTCCATGCCTTCGCTGTCGATAAAATTGGCAACTTCCGTTTCGTACACATCAAAACCACGGGTTGTTGCTTCGGCATCACCGATTGCTTCGTCCGGGACGGTTCCGGCGTGAGTAACGGCTTGAACAAGGCTGGTTTTTCCTGCTCTGGTTTTTCCGCAAATCAAAATATTTGGTTTCATTTTATTTTACCTCTTCTTTGTTCTTTTTGTATTCGGCGTAGAACTTTTTGAAAAGTTCCACATCAAATCCCAGATCCGGTGCAGGACGTCCTTCGATTTTAGCGATAGCACTTTCTTCAAAATTGCTCTTGACATAAAGTCCCATTGCTCCGGTAAGTGTCGCAGCAACGGTTGCATTGATCGCACTGCCAAGTCCGGGAATCAGTTTTAAGAGACTGGTTGCGAGAAATACCCCGGCAAGTCTTGCCACAAAAGGAAGTGCAGATTGCTTAATAGCTTCTTCTTTCAGCCCATAAAGTCCGGCAAGGGTTGCGATCATTGTAACCTGTATCGGAACAATAACAGCTGCATCGGAAAGAGGAATCGGAACGGCCCCGGCTCCAGCTGCGGCGGTGGCTGCTGTTGCAATAATTGCCTTTGCCTTTCCTGCTTTGTCGTAAACCGCCTGGATTTTTGCTTCTTTATCCACTCTTTGAGCTTCCATAAAGGCATCCTTATAGGCATCCGGCAGCATGGCATATGAAAGATTCATAAGTTCCTTGCAGCCAACAGCACCGCCTTCTTCATCACTGCTGAAAATGATCCGTTCTTCCGGGATCCCTGCGTCCATGATAACTTCTTTCAGTGCAGCTTTCTGGTTTGGACGGGTGATGTCGCTTTTGGTTACTACAACAATCACATTTTTGGTGGTGAAAATGTTTCTGATAAGATTCTTGTCGCAATCTGTCACACGGGCTCCCGGACCCTGAATTGTGTACCAGACAAGGTGGATGTGATCATCCACATTGGGATTTTCCTGTTGAGAACGGACAAACTGCCGGGTCTGCTCTGTAAACTCTCTTTCCGTCTCCCCCAATTCCAGTCCTTTGGAGTCCCAGATTTTTACAAGGTCATTTTCATAACAGTCATACCCCATAGTGCGCGGAGCACCATCGCCAATAGCTGAGTCGGGGACAACATCTCCCAAGATCGCCTTGACCAGAGAACTTTTCCCACTGCCGGTATAGCCGCAAACAAGGATATTTGGGCGTTTCCCGAACTTTTCACGAGCCTCCTCGTACTTGCTGTTGAATTCTTTTTTCACGTCGAAGTTTTCCATTTCAGACCTCCATAATTGATTGTTTGTATTATCAGGCTCTTCCTGAATTTTTAGTATTTCAAAATCTTCCATAACAGCTCCATGTTTATGTTCCATATATTTACATAAGTCTTCAAAATCAGATTTTTCCGGCAGATTCAGAAATTTACTGATCATTTCAATGGAATCATTGAATTTTTCTGTGGTGTTTGCGGCATTGAGCATTGCTTCAAAAAAACTGACTGCCACGCTATTTCTTGCAAAAACCTTGCAGTTGCCAAATTCATTGTAAGATACAGCACGGACTTCCCCGGGGAGCGGCACAGTCAACAGAACGCGATGAGAGAGATAAAAGCCGACACGTTGATCTGAGGCCACCAAAATAGCTCCGAATCGCATTTTATTCATTTTCCGAACTCCATGTGTAAAAGTTCACGATTGATTGCCATTTCAATCCCCTGGGCGATCGCATGCAGCCGTTCAAGTTGATTTTGAACCTTGAATTCTCCGTCAGGAAAATCAAATATCCATTCTGACAGATCCGCTGGAAACACCGCACGTTTCCCTTCAATAATCCGACAGAGGTCTGCATTGATGATCTGAAGTGCTTGAGAATAAGCCCGGATTTTAAGAATGACTTCACTGCGACCTTTCCAATCTTCAAGAGCTGCTGCCGATACCAGACTTTCCGCAGCGGAACAAAACAAATCATCCACAAGACGGAGACGATAATGCAAGTCAAGGATCATTTCCCTGAATAATATTGGCTGTCTTTTTTCACTCACGTTTTTTTACCTTTCGTTTTGACCATAATATATATCGGGTGATATGCCAAATGGTGTCATATCATGGGATAAACATTAAAAAAAATCATTTATTTTAGCTCTGTTCCCGATAAAGGTTGATTTGTGATCGGGGAAGAAGGGAAAAAATTTTGAGGAAATTTCTTCCCTTCTTCCCCGAACCCCATCATCCTTTTTCAAACCTTTTTGCGGCATTCCGATTTTTACGATGTAAAAATCGAAA
>JAFVTF010000064.1 GCA_017503375.1 Lentisphaeria bacterium
GAGTAGATGGGAGTTGAACCCACGACCCCCACGATGCGAACGTGGTGCTCTAGCCAACTGAGCTACTACCCCGTAAAGTTTTAAGTAATATATATCACCTTTGCAGAAATTTCAAGCCTTTTTATATATTTTTTTCTCTTGAGGCAATTTCAAAAGTCTTCAAAAATGTCTGAAAATTCTTGCAGAGATCTGAAAATGGAGCGTTTTCGGCTTGTCCGCCGTAGCCGTGGCGAAGGTGGATGGTTATTTTCCACACCTTGTCACGGCATAGCCGTAAGGCGACGCCGGATCAAACTACCATTTCCATTTCATCAGCAATCTCTTTTCAGCCAAATTTTGCCGGACTTTTGAAATTACCTCTCTTATGAAAAAATATTGCTTTATTTTCCGCTTTTATATCTGATTGCTTCAGCGGTCAGAAGGTTAAAAAAGGACGGTCCGATATCATCCATTCTTTCCGGATGGAACTGAACTCCCAGAACCATCCGGTCACTGTCCAGCTCAATCGCTTCAATAGTTCCGTCAAAAGCCTGAGCTGTCACTTGAAACCCGTTTCCCAATGCAGCGGCAGAAACTGCCTGATGATGAAAACTGTTCACTGTAACTTCATCTCCGGCAGATTTTCCAAGGGCTTTTGAGAAAAATCCATCACGGATAATCCGTGCATTATGGATTTTTCCGCCTTTGTGTTCAAAGGCATTATCCAAATGCTGAATCAATTTTCCGCCGCTTACAATGTTCAGCAGCTGACATCCGGCGCAAATTCCAAGAACCGGTAAATCCCGTTCAAGAACAGCTTTTCCAAAGGCTATATCAAAATGCGGACGCATCCGGTTCATCACGGTTTCCGGATGCGGCGGCTCTCCGTAATCAGCCGGATCATAATCTCGCCCGCCGATCAGAAGAACTCCGTCAGCCATATCCAGCAGAGTATCCATGATCTCTGCTTTTTCAATGGAAGGAATCAGCATCGGAACCGCTCCGGAATCACTGACCCGCTGAACATATTGGCTGATGATCACCTCGTTTTCACGGTTATTGATGATATCAACTGCCATATTGAGCAGGATAACAGGCTTATTTCGCATTTGCCCGCTCCAATGCACAGGAAACGATCGTTCCGATTAAACCATTGTAGGTGTCGCCTTCGGGATGATAAAGGGAATAAATCTGGGGACTCCAGCTCTTGACCGGTTTCAATCCCGGAATTCCGTTGACTTCCATGATCCGCAGTTTTCCATCGGCACCTTCCCGCATATCAATGCGGACATGGTCATCGCAATTCAAAGCATCGCAGGCAGCATTTGCCAAAGCTGCGGCTTCTTCCTGATGTTCTTCCGGAATGGAAACATGAGTCAATCCCACCCCGCGCAGATCACTGCGGAGAACAGGATATTTTCCGTAATGTTCCGGGGCAACAGTAACTCTTCCGGGGAGAATTTCACGATTTTTTCCATTTCCAATGACCATGACAGTATATTCTCTTCCGGGAAGATATTCTTCGATCAAAGCAGACTGCTGAAGTTCCGTTTGAATGAAAGCTATCTGTTTTTTCAATGCTTCCGGATTTTCCGCAACACTGTTTTCATTGATTCCAACAGAACGGGATTCACCATTCGGTTTGACAAATGCAGGGAAGAAATCAATATCTTCCGCTTTTGCCGGAGGACAGAGCACATGACGGGGAACGCTGACATTCGCTTTTGCAAGAATCTCATGGGTATCAAATTTCCCGATCAGATTCTTCATTGTCTGTGCGGAAGGTCCGATATAGGGAATTCCCAATTCATCAAGAACATCCGCAACCCAGACAGCATCGGGCGGGATGCCGATAATATCTTCACGGGTTGAGAAAAAGTAAAGGGAACTCCAGACGATGGAACATTTTCCGGCGTTGAGACCGCGTTCCATTTCTTCCCGGTTTTCAGCTGTTACGATCCGGCAATCATAACCATTGGCAAGAATTGCCTCACGGACAGATTCCGTAACCTGCATATTACCCCAGCCCTGAGCATCGCCTCCGGCTCCTGTCACCAAAACAACACATGCTTTTTCCATAATCATATTCCTTCCGGTTGTTGATCTTGTTTTATCCTCTGCTGAACGGGAACAGCGCAGGATCAGATTCTGCGCGCTGCAGCCCCAGAGTAATTTGAGGGGTATTTTTCCCGAAATAACTGCACATAGCCTCTCTTGCCCCCGGGAAAAAGTCAATTCTGGAGAGATAAGTAAATTCCTCTGTATAAAATTCATTTCCCAGCAAATCATTGGGATTGACCAGAGAATCAAATCCTTTGAATCTCAAACGGAATTCCTTTCTCCATAAATCCGATGCAAATCCGAAGTGAGTACAGCACAATGCACAGAAAAGTTTCTGCGGAGCTTCTTCAAAAAGTTCTGCTGCCTTTTCTGCATATTGAGCTATCTCTTTCTGAACCGCAGGAGATTCCGGATCAGATTCCAATAACGTTGCAAGTCCGGGACATGCCAAACCTTTTATCCGGTTGCGGGCAATCCCTTTTTCAACCAATTTTTCCGCATAAACACCGGATTCCACTGTTGATTTCGTTCCCAGAATCAGCATGGAACTGCCGGGATTATTTCTCAATGTTTCATACATGCTGTCGATTGCGGCATCAACGATTCCGGCAACTTCAAAAGCCGGCGTATACCATTTTTTCAACCGCTCAAAAACAATGGAAAGTGTGTTGCACGCAATAAGACAAAGATCCGGCTTGAACGTCTTCATGCTTTCCAGCACATCCCGGAAGACCTCTTCCTGTTCACGCTCTGATGTCAGTTTGTTAAAACCGCATGTCTGAGAAGGATATGCATTGAAGTAAATCAGCTCACAACGTTCCTTTTCAGCCGTTCCTGGATGAAAAAAATGAGAAGCGATATTCAAACCGCCCAGTCCGGAATCACAAACAACCACTTTTTTCATGATATCTCCCGGGTAAGAAATTCTCTGACCATTTCCACCATTTCGGATGGGGCGGAATCAATTGTCCCATCCATGATCCGCGTCATACCGTCAATCCATTGGGAACGGTGCTGAATACAAGTCACACGGTTACGGAGCATTGCAGCACCTTTTGCGGGAGTTTCCTGCATGGTTTTAAGAATCCTTTCCAATTCATCCCGGAACCCTTGCACTCCATTGCAAGCAAGAACCGCATTCCATGCCTGTTTGGCAGTTTCACGATTGGAAAGCGGTGCGGAAAGCTGAGCGAACAGAGTTTCAAAATCCGCTTTTTCCTGTTCATTCAGCAATCGGAGATTTTCTGCTTCAATACGGTACGGTACAGCTTTGTGAGAAACAATGCCGGATTTGTCAGCCTCAATTTCAAGAAAATATCCGGTTTTCCGATGGAAAAATTTCACCGGTTGGTAAAAGACAAAGTTCCCCAGACTGAAATATGCCGGAGTTTTTCCGAAACAGGTCATCCCCTGGGGGACATGCGGATGGTGTCCGATGATCATATCAGCTCCGGCTTCTGACCAGAGTTTGAATGCTTCATAAACATAAAATGACGGATACGGCTGATACTCCAATCCGCAATGTGCAGATACCAGAATGATATCATAACGCGCCCTTGCCTGCCGGATATCTTCCGCCAGTTTTTCCACTTCCCAAGGGCGGACACCAAATGAATTTTCTGTGGCACCCAGCATATCTTCCCCTTCAGAAATGACAAAGAGAGCAAATTTGATTCCATTTACTTCAAACGCAAGTTCTTTCCTTGCCTCGAAAATATTTTCACCGGCACCTACACTTGCAATCTGATTGTCCCGGAGAAGAGTCTGTGTCTCTCGGAAACCTTCCAATCCGCTGTCAAAGGTGTGGTTATTGGCACAGACAACTGCCTTGAAATTTCCGGCTTTCAGAGCTTGAATATGTTCTGCCTCTCCGGAAAACGCCGCTCCGCTCTTGGTGATAAGCCCTTTTGGACAGCAAAGCGGAGCTTCCATATTTACAATACTGTAATCCGCATTCAGCATATGCGGCAGAAGATCGCCATATACCGCTTCCGGTTTCTCTTTCATGATTTGAGAAAAACCGCGGATCGGTGCCCAATCCGATGCAAAAAGAATTTTCACTTTATCCATAAAACACTTCCTTAATTGACTGCTATATAACGTCCGTAATGCCCGATTTTTTCCGATTCAGCGGCATTCCACGCTGTTTTTCCGGCAACGATTACCCGGTCAATTCCGCAGGGCAAAAGATTGTTCCGGTCAAATCCGGCCTTTGAATCCAGTTTTTCTCCATCAAATATAACAAGATCGGCAATATAATTTTTCCGGATAAATCCCCGTTCAGGTATCCGGAATACCGTCGCCGGAAGTCCTGTCATTTTGCGGACAGCCTCTCCGACAGAACATATTTGCGAAACCAGATGATAAAACCTGGGGAACGAACCGACTGCGCGGGGATGACCTTCACTTTCCGGATCATCCAGCTGACAGGATATCCCATCAGACCCGGCACAAACATAAGACAATGCAAGAATCCGTTTCAAGTTATCTTCCGACATGCAGAGATATGCTGCACTCTGTTCCGCACTCTGCATCAGAATTTCCATGCACGTTTCTTCTATGGATTTTCCATTTTGAACAGCCAGCTCTGCCAACGTCATGTTCTCTGAGATAAGAATGGTTGTTGCCAGATCACGGGGACTGTTTTTCAGAGCTTCTGTAATTTCTTTCCGGAACATTTCGGAATTCTTCAACTGCTCAGAAATATCTGTCATTTTATCGTAGGGTGCAGGCAGAACCTGACCGATACGGGTCGACGAATAAACGTAAGGATAACGGTCAGCATTGATTTCCAATCCGGACGCACGGTACTGCTCAATCAGTTCCAGCAAATGGTCGATTTTGTGATAATTGCGAGGAAAAATCGTTTTCAGATGGCTGATCTGCAAGCGGTTTGATCCGGCTTGAGCAACGTGAACAGCTTCTTCCAATGCGGCAAAAAGATCATCGCCTTCACTCCGCATGTGGGTTGCATAAATTTTCTGAGATCCGGCAGTGACGCTTGAAAGAGCTTTCAGTTCCTCTTCATCAGCAAATTTTCCGGGAAAATAAGTCAATCCGCTGGACCATCCGGCAGCTCCTGCAGAAAGGGAATCTTCGAGAAGTTTCTGCATCGTTCTGAGTTCTTCGTCCGTCGGTCTGGCAGGACAGCTGCCCATGACATGCTGACGGATACTGTTGTGTCCGGCAAGAACAACTGTATTGACAGGTACGTTCAAGTCATTGATAAGATTTGCGTATTCCTCCGGATTTTTCCATGAAAAACCTTCACATTCTCCGGGGATGCAGGACGCACTGTTTCCGCAGTTGCCGTCGACTTCCGTGGTAATGCCCTGCAAAAGAACTGACTTCCGGTCTCTGAAACGGAGTTTTCTTTTGTCGCCATGAGCATGAACATCAATAAAACCGGGGGCAATGATCTTACCGGAGGCATCAATAATATCCGCTTCGGCTCCGGCAAAAGTTCCCGGAGAAGCCAGTTCGGCAATCCGGTTATTTTCGATCAGAATATCCTTAAGTTCCGGCTCATGGCCTGAACCGTCGCAAATCATTCCATTTTGAATTACAGTTTTCATAAAAGATCGTTCCTCTCCTTTTAAGAGAACTAATATAGCATTATCGACATAAAATGCAAATCATGAAACACAAAGATTGAGGATGGTATTTGTCAGTACTGAACCGGAAAAATGAAGAAGGGAAAAAAAATGGTGCACCCGGCGGGGGTCGAACCCACAACCTCCACCTCCGGAGGGTGGCGCTCTATCCAATTGAGCTACGGGTGCACGCAATTCAATAATATATTTCATTTTTCTGATTTTTCAACCCCTGTTTTCAAAAGTTTTTTTACTTTTTTTCACAGATATTCCATAAAAAGCCTTCTTATGAGCTGAAAAACCGCATTGGGCAATCCTGTTTTTGAGGCTCTGTTCCCAATAAAGGTTGATTTGTGATCGGGGAAGAAGGAAAAAAATTTTGAGGAAATTTTTTTCCATCTTCCCCGAACCCCATCATCCTTCCTTGTCCTCCGGAGCCTTGTGCGGAGGAGGATTGAAACCTTTTTGCGGCATTCCGATTTTTGCACAGAAAAAATCAAAATGCCATCTTAAAGTTGAAATAGCAGAAGGATTTACCAACCTTTATAGGGAACAGCGCTTTCTATTTCAAAGAATCTGGCAGAAGAAGCTCCGGTTCAAACTTCGTCTCCACACCCGTTTTTGTCCAGATCGATGTGTTTAATAATTTATCTGATATCTGATTGAAACGTAACTCATCATTCATATAAAAACAGGGAAGACGTCTGTCTATATTTGATTTTCTCCGGCAGAAAGTCAGTACCATGGATGAATTGATCTTTTTCTGCTTCAGACGGTTATAGATATGCGACGCCCGGTTCTCGACATTTTCCACTACGTAAAGAGTATCCGGCTCCAATTGAAACAGATTCTCTTTTTCCCAATCCCATGTCTCCGAAAAAGAATCCTGCAACAGAAAATCATGCAGGATCTCACAGGAGATTCCTTCCTGTTCCACAGCAGTGATCAAACCGCGCTCCAGGTTCTGCATGTGCCAGTTTGAATAAGCATGATTGATGAAAAATATTTTCCGGAATTTTCTGTTGACAGCAAAATCAACCACATTTTTTCCAAGCTGATAATAATCCAGAGTAAAAAAGTGATAACGTTTTTTCAGCTCCGGCTGTCTGGAAAGCAAAATACAGCGGCAGCCTTGTGTTTGCATACGGTTGATGATCTTGAGATTTTCATTGCTCAAAGGATGCGGTTCAATAATCAGTCCCCAGATACGTCTGCCTAAAAGATATTTCAAGATCTCTTCTTCGTATCCGGGATCTTTATGAGGAATACTTAATGGCAGCAAGTTCAAATTATGTTTCATAAACCGGTAATGCAAAGAGTTGATCAAATCATATTCCAGCAAAGTTCCGGGAGAGATCAAGGCAACACTGTATTCATAAGGTTTCCAGATTTTCTTCCGTCCGGGCAGATAAATTCCAGATCCATGAATGATCTCATATTTTCTTTCCACGGCAATCTCTTTTAATTCCTGATATATCTTATATTGCGTGGAACCGATTTTCCGGCGGATCTGCTCAATACTGGGAAGACGATCTCCGGATTTCAAATGCAGACTCGCGATAAAATCACTGATATCTTTCTTGAGTTTACTATCCATGAAATAAAATCCCTTTTTGATTTTATCAATAACATATACCGCAATTCAAAGAATTTCAAACACTTTTTGCCAAAATATTTCGGCTCTTGCTTGATATTTTTCTTAATACAGACTATATTTCAGTGAAAAACAATATATTGAAAGGATGGATTTTATGAATCTGACTGTACAAAAAGATTTTCTTGAAATTGACGGAAAACCGGTTTTTATTTACGGTGGAGACCTCTCCTATTGCCGTGTGCCGCGCCGTTACTGGAAAGAACGCATGCTGCAGATGAAAGCTGCCGGATTGAATACCGTTACCGTTTATGCCGTTTGGGCTTATCATCAGGAAACTCCCGGGAAATTTGATTTTGAGGGAGAACGCGATCTTGCCGCATTTATCGACACGATCGCAGAATGCGGCATGTACTGCATTTACCGGATGGGACCGTTCGTTCACGGGGAATTTCACAACGGCGGTTTGCCTCAATGGCTCGTAGATGAGCTGGGTACGAAAGCCAGAACAAATGATCCGCAATACCTGAAATATGCGGAAGAATATTACAATAAACTGATTGAAATCGCCAAGCCCCGTCAAATCCAGAACGGCGGCCCGATCATCATCATTCAGCTGGAAAATGAACTCGGTTCCGCCGGATGCAAAGGCGATGACCTCCCCCGCGGTTCCGAATCGGTGGAAGAAAATACAAAACATCTGCTTTTCTATAAAGACCTGGTCACAAAAAACGGAATCACGGTTCCGGTGCTGGATATCAACCACATCCCCGATAAGGAAAAATACTTTGATTCCCTTGTCGATGCAGGCGGACTTTATCCGGTCAACTGTTTTTACTGCGACGGCGATCTGGGTGATTTTTCCATGAATTGGTGGAACAATCACACCAGACCGAAAATCACCATCGAAACCGGCGGCGGCATGTTCGTCCGTTATTTCGATGTCCCTGCCTATCGCAATACAAACAGTTTTCAGGGACCGCTCGTTCCGCCGGAAATGATTGAAGGTGCTTTGAATCTTCATCTGGCAGAAGGCTGCTCCGGTGTCAATCTTTACATTTTCTGCGACGGACAGAACCCCGATGACTGCGGAGAAAGCATGCTCCCCGCAAAAAATATGAACTATCAGGCTCCGATTTCTGTTGTCGGCAGATTCCGGAAATCTTACTATGCCGTCAAACGCACCGGATGGTTCCTGCGTTCTTTCGGACAGGAACTGCTGAAAAGTTCTCCCAGCGATAACTGGGCAAAAGTCCGTTATACAGGAATCGCTCATCCGGGCGAAAAAAATGGCGGAGACCTCTTCAATAATTACGATACGATCCGGAGTGAGGAACAGACCGACACAACCGATCAGATCAAATATCAGGCACGTACAACAAAAGGTTTGAACCTGAGTGAAAGCAATTTCCTGTTTCTCCGGAACGCCTCAAATCTCGGTTCTTCATGGAAAAGGGACGTCAAAGTTCTCGTAACACCTTCCAAACTTGCCTGTGAAGTTTTCCAGGAATATCCCAAGAAAACCCAGCTGGAAATGCCGCCGCAGACATTGAAAACAATGCCCTTCTTTGTGCGCCTCGCAAAAGGAAATTTCCTGGAATATTCCACCGCAGAATTGCTGGATAAACGGGAATTCAATGGAAAAACCCAGGTCGTTCTCTGTGATTCCAACGAAATCATGACAGAAACCCGTCTGGTTCTGCCATCCGTGGAAAACATCCGGACCGCCGGAAATGTGCTCGTTATGAAAGAATCCCCCAATACAGTCACGCTGATCGCCAAGATGGAACGTTTTCCCATCATCGTGGAAACCGATGATCTCCGTCTGGTCCTCATGGAGAAACATTATGCGGAAGAGCTGTGGGATATCGGCAGTTTCTTTGCCCATTCTGAAACACCGCTTTCCGGCTCGGAAAAAGAGATCAAGTGTCTCACGGAAACCGAAGATTTCTGCATGGAATGGATGACTCCTCAGAAGCCGCAGTTTGAAAGCGGTTTGAACAACGCAGAAGAAAGTTACGATCCGGAACGTTCCATCTACCGTCTTTCCGGAACGTTTGACTGGAAAACACCGGAAATCGCATGGAAAAAGAGCTATTCCGGAGAAGATATCATCATGACCGCCCAAGTCGGACCGGAGCTGCTGGAAAACTGCAAAGATGTTGTTCTGACGCTTCATCATGACGGAATGATCGGTTATGCATATCTTGATGGAAAGCTGGTGAGTGACCATGCCTACGGCAAATTCCTGCCGTGGGAAATCGGTTTGCGTGGTATTGCTGAAACAGCGGGTGAATTGAAGATCGTCTGTACCAAAGCGACAACCTGCCGATTGGAAACCGCTGTACAAAGAGAAATGATCTTGAAATTCCGCTGAGAGTTTATAAAACGGCAGGGGAAAACGTTCTTCCCCTGCCCTGACAAAACAAAAAATGCTCTGTTCCCAATAAAGGTTGTTACTTGAGGAGGGGAAAAAGCCCTTTTGAGGAAAGGTCCTTTTTCCCCTCCTCAAACTCCACCCCTTTTTTCCAAACCTTTTTGCGGCATTCCGATTTTTACGATGTAAAAACCGAAATGCCATCTTAAAGTTAAAATAGCAGAAGGATTTACCAACCTGTATGGGGAACAGCGCTACAAAAAAAGGCCTGCTCCCGGAACAGGTCTTTTTTATTGGATATCAGGGAACTGTTGCTCCCTGTGGAATACTGTTTTCTCCGCTGTTGCGTGATGGATGTTTTGCCGGAAGTTTGAAATCATTTTCAAATACAACCCTTTCGCTGATACTGTGTTCTTCCAGATCGCCACTTTCTTCCTGATATTCTTCCAAAGTGCGGAAAAATTTCTTCGCTGGAGCCCAATAGACCAACCGTCCGACTTTGCTGGGAATCATGTTATTGTAGTCTGACTCTATTGTTTCCGGAACATTTTCAAAGTATATCGCATCACCGGAAGCGGGCTGAATAATATTGTTTTTCAACGTGATATTATCACATTTTCTAACAAAATAGATTCCGTGTCCAAACGTATTGGAAATCGTACTTGAGACCATGGAAAACTGTTTGGCATCCCGGAGAATGATTCCGTTGAAGACATCATTGAGGATTGTATTTTTCACTGAAACATTTTTCCCGTTGATCCAGAGTCCGGAAGTAAAACCGTAAAGAACATTTTCGATCCGGCAGTTAAGGATTTTGACGTTATTGCCGGAAATGGCAATTCCGTGACAGGTGTGGAATGTAAGCCCATCAAGGATAACATAACTGCTGCGAATATCCCATCTGAGCGACTTGGAAAGTGTTGAAAAAGTGATCTCTTTTGCAGTGCCGCGAATTTTGCTGTAACAAACTTTTTCATTCTTATCATAGAAGAACCCGGATTTTTGTTTTTTCAGTGCATTCAGAGACGCTGCAGGATCAAGATAAAAGACATCAGCGGATGTTTTTGCAGAAATTGCAATAACTTTTTCTTCTGCCGGGAACTTGTACATTTTTTCGGCAGCGAGATATTCCGGATTTTCAATTTTTCGGTCGGGAACAGTAAAGATCACCGGTTCTGCTCCTGCTTTTTTCAAGGTGATAGGAGCTGCAGCTGTTCCGCCTTTGTTGTCAAGAACAAGAGATTGATTGTACTTTCCGGGTTGAATGAAAACAGTATCTCCCGGTCTCAGTTTTGATTGGATTTTCTGAAGAGAACGCCGTGGCTGTTCCTTCGTTCCCGGGTTTGTGTCTTTTCCGTTTGCGGAGATATACCAATCTCTTGCCAGACCGGAGAATGGAATGGAAAAGATAAGGGACAGTGTGAGAATCAAACTTTTTTTCATTTTTATTTCCCCTGAACTTCTTCGATTTTGATATTATCAAACCAAACGGTGGAATCTCCGTCGTTGGTGATATAAATATCATGTTTTGCTTCGTTGCGGTAGGTTTTAAATTCTGCTGAGAATCTCTGCCATTTGTTCAGCTCAGCGTTTTTTACATTTCCAATACAGACATTTTTGTTTTTCATGAGAATCGGCACAATGGTAATGTGAGCACCCTGATTTTGTTTTGTTCTGTAAATATCACCGCTGATTCGGTAACGTGTTCCGGGAACAAGCTTGAGAAATTTATGGCTGGCTTTCTGCTTTTTCCCCAGTTTCAAGCTGTAAGTGCCGCTGCTTGCGCGTTCATCTGTTCGCAGAACAGGATCACTTTCAGATTTTACACATTCCCAGTAATCTGCCCGGTTATCGCCTGCGGAATCTGTTTCAAAATCACCATTCAAGAGCGGAGGCTGTACTGTTTCGTAGGCAACAGAATGATATTTTTCATAGCGGACATCTGCCTTGAGAAAATATTTTCTGGTCAGTTTTTCCACTCCGGAAAGACGATAGTTCCACGTCTTAGTTTCGCCGGGTTTCAGAACGAAACTATTCTGATTACGATCAGCCTTTACGTCTTTTGGAACTGTGATATTAACGGTGCCGGAAATGTTGCGGGCAGAACGGTTTTTCAGAGTCAGCTCCCAAATATTTCCGGCTTTTCTGTTGACTTCTGCAAACACTGGACTGCACATACCGATAAGTCTGGAAGTCTTCATGTTTCCGAGCTTCGCGGAAATCTCATAACTGTTCAACGCAGTCTGAGCGAAAGTTTTTATCTTGATCTTAAACTTCTTCATTTCGCCGTTTTTCAGCTGCAGGTTCAGAGATGAGGCTGACCATTTTTCCGGAAGTTCAAATGTCAGTTTTCCATTGAAATCACCACAGGGATTGAAGACCGAGCAAAGGAATGTTCCGCTTTCGCCCGGAACAACCGGTTCCGGCTTTTGAGAGAATAGGAACGGCTCTGATTTTTTCAGAGCAAAGACCGCAGACATTTTGTCTTCCGGAATCGGGAAACGATATCCGTTTACGGTCTTTTCAGGTCTGATTGCCGTGAAAGTGCCGTTTTCGTTGAGTCGCCAGAAATACTTTGCTCCGGAAACATATTTTTTATCAATCGTGATGCTTTGTCCCTTCTGCTGCTTGGGATTCATAATCACAGCAACAGCTCCATCAACAGACTTATCATTGCGGAGATACAGCTTTGCCAGAACCGCAGAACGATCATAGTTCAGACCGAGTTCACCATAGAATCTGGAACCTTTACGGAATGGAATCAGACGGCTGTTGAAATGTTTCATTTGCAGGAAACGTTCGCGGTACATTTCAAAAAAGTTATCTGCTCCGTAGAAGAACAAGCCATAGAGAACTGGCAAATCATAAATTGTACTGCGAGCAGGCAGGGAGAACTGCTTTTCCACAAAATTGTACTGTACAGTGTAATGCGTGAACATGTTTCCAACATTTTCCGGGTGAACATAGCGGTAAACATCCGGGGCATTGTCCCAGTAGAAAATTGCGGAGTCAAGATGCTGATGTTCCACTTCGCTCATACCCTCACCCAGCAGGATTGCTTCGTATCCGAGCATGTTCAAAGCATCGTTTTTAAATGAACTGATCAATCCGCTCATACCGAGCGTCCATTCACCCAGTTGGTATTTACTGTTGCGGTTGGAACACTCGTGAGTATAAAGTCCAAGACCGTCAAGATAAGCTCCACCGGCTCTGATTTTTCCGAAGTATTTCTGCATGACTTTTCTCATGAAAGACTGCCACTCGGGATCACCGGGGAACATGCTGGCTTCACAGTGGCGGTTTTCCATGTGATAAAGGTCTCCGGTCATATTCCGTTCACCGGCTGTCCGGTAAAGAGTATCTGCGGGAAAATCTTCTTCCGGAATCCATGAAGCAGGAGTATAACTGATTCTTCGTCTGGATGCTTTGAATGTGGGGTCGAGCATGGGCGGAAGAACATAAAATCCCATGCGGATTCCTTCTTCATGCTGAAGCTGGACTGCGTTTCTTAAAACATCTTCTGTTCCAAAAATCGGATCAGGAACCTGATAAGCCCAGTTAACAGAGGATCCCACCTGTTGACACCAGACGGCGACCATACTGAACGGCGGTCGTCTAATATTCGTGATCCGGCTGTGGTAAGGATACCCCTTTGAAAGCAGGGAAAAATCTGTTCCAGCATGGAACATGTGAATGGGAACATATCCGGAATCTTCCAGAAACCAATTGGGGGTTGGGCGTTTTTTCAGAATGGGACGAATCCATTCCCGATAGCGTTCAGCGCCCCAGTGCCAATCATTACCTGCATGAACACCCACAACAAAATCAGGAACTTTTACGTTCTTTCCATTTGATGGAATTTCCATGCGTTTAAAGAAACCAAGCTCAATGCTATCCCCATACTGTCCTTTCGGAAGTCGTTTGTACTGATTGATCGTTCCAATCGCAAAGCTGGAACTTTCAGTTTTATCTGATGAAGCCTTTCCGCAAGCAGAGAAAAGAAACTCGGTAACACGGAAACGGTTGTCTTCAACTGCAAGATAAAGCCCCCCGCTCTTGTCGTAAAGTGCTGTCCAGCACATAGATGCACAGCCAGGATAAAGTAATTTTGCATAATTGTAAAGCTGACGTGGAACGAGAAATTGGGCAGGATGCTGAACAATGGAACCGGTACAGACCGGCTGCATCAAAAAGTCATCTTTTTCATTGTCGCCAATTCTGAGCGATTTCAGCAGAGGATAACGGACACCGCTGATCATCAATCCTGAATTGTTTGTAATTCCCATAGAATAACGGAGAAGCCCATTATCCTGCAGCAAAAACTTGCTGAACACCCGGATCTTACCATTCAACAAAGCATGTTCCATGGTAAGAATCTGTTCTGAAACCGGTGTTATTTTGACCAATTTTGCTTCCCGGAACGGAAGTTTCTGTTCTGTCCCCGATACAAGAGTAAGCTCAAAAAGTGGTGATTGAATGTTTGGAAGCATGTAATTTTTTCCGGAGACCTGGTTTTTAATTCCGGAAATTGCACCGGTTGCCCGATCAAAGGCAATTTCTGCATTTTGGTTTTTCAGCAGAACAGGCGGGACATTTTTTTTCCGTAAGACGAACTGCAGATTGTTGAGCATCGCCCATGCAGCATCAGTTTTCCGGAAGCGGATTCTGAGAATCCGGGCAGGAAGAGCCAATTTTTTTCCAGATTCAAACTTTTTATAGGTTCGTCCGCCGTTAATTGAATATTCTGCAATAATTTTCGCAGCTCCGGCTGATTGGAAAGAGATTAGATCCCAACCAAGAAGATGAACCGGTTTTTCTATACGGAATTCTTTAACGATTTCACCTTTTCCGGGATTGAATACCGGCAACTTTTTCTGTTCCGGAGATTCTGACTCAGGAAGAATTACGATACCGTCAAGAAGAATCCCCCCCTGCCAGTCGAAAACCAATTTACAGTTTTTTCCGGCATTCATATATACAGCAGGACCTTTGCTCCATTGCCAAACATTGGCTTTGGAGGCTCCGGTTGCATCCTGAACGGTACTTCTTTTTCCGTTAAAAACTTCTGAATGAATCCAGTTGCCCGGAACAGGGATTTTTCCCCGATACCAAACCCGGTATTTCCCGGTAGATGGAATTTGAATACGAAAGCTGATTTCAACAATATTTTTTGCACTGATCCCGCTGAAAGAACCAGCCTCATTCACTAAAGAATCGGCAAACGCATTTGCACCATTCTTTAATTTGAGGGTATCTGCAGTATAAATGGGAAGAAAATATCCGGTTTTTACCGGTTCTGAGAAGGTAATGATCTCCGGAAGTCCATGATTTTTGCCATTTTCCTGAATGGTCAATACAGATTCTTCCGCGGCAAGAACAAACACATTTATCAGAAGGAACAGTGAAAAAATATTCCGAATTTTCATCAAAGCTTACTCCGTCTTTTTTTGGTAAGGATCGTATGCATAAATCATGTCAGTCGCAGCTGTTTTCCAGGTTTTCGGTGACAGAGCAACATGACCATCCATAAATAGAACGTTGGTACGACCACTGTGCGGATATGGATTTTCTCCCCAGCCCCAATCCTGTCTGCTGTGATAATAGTCACAACGCTTGCCGGCTGGATTCCAACCATCCTGAGGTGTTCCTTCTGTAACGGAAACCTTTTTCGATGGTTGGACTACTTTGGTGAGCTTCAAAGAACCTTCATTGAGATAAATATTGGAATTGACACCGTAATTGTGACGGGCGTTTATTTCCGGCCAATCATTGTAGTATCTCGGATAGCTTGTACAGTTTCCGATATTAAGAGCGTAGTTATAAGATCTTAAAGCGACGAACCACTTATCGGTTGCAGCTGTATAACGGGGAACGATCCAATCGTCATTATCTGAATTATACTGAAAGAACAGCAACCCCCACTGTTTCAAATTTGAGGTACAGTTTGATTGACGTCCTTTTTCCCGGGCATTATTCAAAGCCGGCAAAAGCATTCCTGCAAGAATAGCGATGATGGCAATCACAACGAGCAGTTCGATCAATGTAAATAATCTCCTGTTAACATGCTGATTTGTTTTCATGTTCTCAAATCCTTCCGTTTTTATTTTTTTATGGTTACAGCTAATGTTTTGATTTCAAAGGGGGCAAAGGAAACAATACCGTTTTTTACCGGAGAAACTACCTCTCCGACAGGTGTGATCTCATGAATTTCATGATTCTTCACCCAATCTCCCGAAAGACGGGTTTCACAACGTTTTCCGCAATATTCGTAAAACCGCAGGATCAATTCATTTCCAACCCGTTCCGCTGATGACAACGCAATATTCCCTTTATCCCAGGAAAGCCATTCACCTTCCGGTAATTCAGCCGATTCTGTCGGCATCCGGTTCAGAATATTTCCCAGTTCCGCCGCCTTTTCCAAATCAAACGCTTCATGAGCGCGGAAGGCAAACCAATATTCATGAACACCATTATCGTAGGAACCGGGATCCGGGCAAAGCGAACCGTCTTCCACCGCTGTTCCGCTGCGGAGAAGTGAAAACCTGATCAAATCCTGAGATGCCCAGCATCCGGGAGTTCCGCTGTTGGCAATCGCAAGCGCAGAATCATTATCAGAAAAATCAGTCCAATCCAATGTGGGCCAATCACCGTTTGCAAGATTGTATGCTCTGGGATTCAGCAGTTTTGCCGTTGATTCATATTTGCAGTCCACTTCAAAATAGGGTTTTCTTGAAATGGAACCAAACGGAACTGAATCGGTCCGTTCCATTTCAAACGGATTCAGTTTGTGGGGGAATTCCACCAGCACTTTTGTTCCGAAACCTTTGTAGTCAAGTGTCAGTTTCAAAAAGAAAACATCACCTTTCTTCGGGAAATAAAAATCTTTTTTCCAGGTAAGAGACTGGAACCCGTTCCAGGGATGTCCGGTGTGACCGCACATCAAACTTTCTTTGACATCTATCGCGCCATCAGCTTCTGCATGATAAAACAGAGGTCCTTCGGTAATGGTAAATTTACCTTCTCTGCTGTATTCATCAGAAAGAACCGGATTCTTGTACCGTTCGGTCCACATGGAACCGTAATCAGCCCGGATCCGGATCGCCCCGAACTCTTTTCCGAAGACATCATATTTTCCGTTTATAACAGGATATTTTCCGCTGAAGTCAACGGTAAAGAAATCTGTTTTGATTGTTTTACCTTTGACTTTTTTCGCCGCATCTTCGCAGGTTCCGACTTTGAATTTCTTTCCGCCAACAGCCGGAAGATCCGCATAAAAATAGTAGTTTCCATCAATTTTTTCTGACGGGATTCCTGCCGGAGCCTGACGGGAACAGACAAGCTGATTCCCCTTTACAGAAGACGTATTGGCAATAAAGAAACTTTTTCCCATCTTTCCGGGATCACATGCTTTCCCGGTAAAATCAAAGATTCTTCTGAATTTTTCCTCAATAGAAGCCTGTGCAGCATCAGTACAGCATCCGCAAAGACTGTCATGGAATGCACAGCGGAACAGTTCACGGTTGATCGCTTCCGCATCCAATTCTTTTCCGGCTGCGGCAGCAAGGATTTCCGCACGGCGCAACTGAATTTCCGCTTTCCGCATCTTCTGTTTTGTACCGATTCTGGTTGAATAACATCCGGTAAAGACAGGATTGAATTCACCTACATATCGCGGATAATTTCCGGATTCCACATCTCTAAAGAAGTTATGCAGAGTGCTGAAACGAACTTCTCTCATTCCTTTCCGGTTGACCTGCTCCACATAACGGCAGATATCTTCGGGAATAAAACCTTCCTCTTTATGAAAAATCACAAGTCCATAATCAAGATTTGAAACGAACCGTTCCAGATCACGCCGCATCTGATTTTTTGAATCGTAACATACCGGGACATTACAGACGTAACTGTTATCGACAACCCCGCCTGAAATATTGGCAACCAGCACAGAACGGTTATTGGCAGAACTCCAGATGAAAGGTGTACGCAGATTCAAATCTTCCGGAGCATTTGCCATGCGCCCCGGAACAAGATATTTATATCCGCAGAGAGAAAGCACCTGAGGAACTTGGATCGGCATCCCGAAAGCATCGGATAAACATGCGACTTCTGTCTTAACGCCGAACATTTCTTCATAATCCTTCCGTCCGTAAAGCAGAGATTTCAGGAACGTTTCTCCGGAACACATATTCAAATCGGGGATACACATTCCGCCGACGAAATCCACCTGTCCGCGTTTCCAGAGAGCCTTGAGACGTTTGTGGAACTCCGGCAAACGCCCCGGAGTTTCCGACTGTTCAAAGAAAAAACAGAATTCCGGATTTTCTTCCGCGATCCGAATCAAATGTTCCGTCTGTTTCTTCCGGACCTGATCTGCTCCGGAATAAGTCCTGCGCCAGACCAAATCGGAATGATGTCCGCAAATAAAATAAACCGGAGACAACTGAGATTCTTTTTTCTCTGCAGCTTGGACAGTTCCAGTTTTTTGACTGCTGACAGATTCCTTTCCTTTGGAACAAACATAATAGCCACGGGAACCGCGACATTCCACAAACCCTTCATCCACAAGCTGATTCAGAGCTTTCTGAATGACCGAGGGGCTGACACCGAAGTGAACAGACATCTTGGCGATCGGAGCCAGGCGGTCATCACCGGAAAGCTGATCATTCATGATACTTTCTACAATAGAATCCCGCACTATCATATATTTCGGCGGATCTGATGAAACTGTCATAAAACCTCTCCTGTATATCTTTTCATATTGTTTCGTATCTTTCCATATTATATCATATCTTTTCATATTTGTCAAGTACCATTTTTTATAAAACAAGTTTTTTTTCATCCTTTTTACTCTTCTGCTTGCAAAAATCAAAACAGATGATATCTTATAAAGCATATTATATTGATTTCAGAGGAGATGTATTTTGGATAAAGAAGCAAATCAGGGCATTATGCTCGTCAACAGAATGACTGGCGAACTGCAGCAGGAAACCGTTTTCGGTGACGGTGCTTTGCGTTTTATGTATGAAACCCTGCTCGGAAAAACCTTCTGGGGAATCGCATTCCATTCGGCAAACCTTTCCAGCTGGCTCGGAAAACTTTATGATTCTCCGAAGTCAAAAAAGAAAATCCCGGCACTGGCATCCACTCCCGGCTGCAATCCGGATGAAGCAGAATTCCCGCCGGATCAATATGAAAATTTCAATGCATTCTTTACCAGAAAACTGAAACCGGGCACAAGACCCTGTGATCTTTCCCCGGAAAAACTTTCCTCACCCGGTGACGGACGGATTTTCGTTTATGAGAATCTGAAACCGACAGATCCTGTCCCGGTGAAAGGTGCTTTGCGGACATTGAATGATTTGTGCAGAGAAGATTTGAAAGCGGATTCTCTTGCAGTTGCAGTGATCCGGCTTGCTCCGGTCGATTATCACAGATATCATTTCCCCTGCGATTGCGTTCAGAAAGCACAACCGGTGATCGTCCCCGGAAAATATCATTCCGTCAATCCGGTCGCATTGGTGAAACGTCCGGATATTTACGTGGAAAATACCCGTCAGATCACAACGCTGGAATCTGAAATTTTCGGAAGTTTCCGCTATCTGGAAGTCGGAGCGTTCGGGGTCGGTTCCATTATTCAGACAGCTCAAATCGGCGAACACAGGAAACTGGATGAAAAAGGGATGTTCAAGTTCGGCGGCTCTACAGTGATCCTGATTTTTGACAATGCAAAAATCCAATGGGATGCTGACCTGTTGGAAAACACCCGGAACGGCTATGAAACACTGATCCGTATGGGAATGACGATTGCTTCTAAGAAAGTCTGAATGTTACAGATATGAGAAATGTTTCGGAAAACAGTAAACGGGCGAAGTTGAAAGAACTGCTTGCAAAACGGATCACAAGCGGGGAATTTTCTTTCGGAGACCGTTTTCCCGGTTTGCATCAGCTCTGCAAAGAGTACGATGTAAGCTATGTTACCGTAAACAAGGCTATGAAACTTCTTGTCAAAGAGGGATATCTTCAAGCAAAAAACGGAATCGGTTACTTTGTCTGCTACGTTCCATCTGATATTGTTCCCCCGCGGAAAGTTGTAAATTTTATTACCGGACTCAATAAGAATTCTGCGGATTGGGACATTGCAATGAAAGGAAAAAAACTTTTTGCAGATGCAGGATGGACCGTTAAGTTACGGACGGTTCCCCATGGAGATATCTCCTCCTGTGTTCCGGAAATCAACTCCCCGGAAGCATATTCTGTTTTGTTTTTCACGAAACTGAACTGGGAAAATTTTGCTGCCACGTTCCGGCACGTTACCCAACGGGTGATCGTTCTCGGTCATCTCTCCGGAAATGCTGATATTACAAGTATTATTTCTGATGAATATGAAACCGTCCGGCGATGCATTGAATATTTCCGGGAACGGAATCATACAAAAACGGCGTTAGTTTCCACCTCTCCAACGAAAGAATTGGATATGCTGCGGATTGCCGCATGGCGCAATCTGATGCTTTCCAATGGAACCGATCTTCAACACTTGAACCGGATCTGTTTTGTCCCGGAAAATTATCTGGAACTCAAAGACGATGAAATAAAAAAAGCCTATTCAGAATGGATCCGGAACAACAAAGAAAATATTGATTCCATTATAGATCCTTTTGCTCCCGGAGTTCTGGCAGAAGCCTGCCGGGAAAACGGTCTGCGTGTTCCGGAAGATGTTGCGATTATTTCCATAGCCCGCAGCAAACCATACTTTTCAAAAGAAAAAATTCCAACACTTCACAACAATCTTTACAAACATTTTGAATTTGCCTTTTCAGTAATTGAGGATCGCTTCAACACCCGCCGAAAAGCTCCCGGAGCATGGATTTTCTGTCCTCCCGGCGATTTTATTATTTAGTTTCTGTTTTCAACAAAGGTTGATTTATGATCGGGGAAGAAGGGAAAAAATTTTGAGGAAATTTTTTCCCTTCTTCCCCGAACCCCATCATCCTTTTTCAAACCTTTTTGCGGCATTCCGATTTTTGCATCGAAAAAATCGAAATGCCATCTTAAAGTTGAAATAGCAGAAGGATTTACCAACCTGTATGGGGAACAGCGCTATTTTTTTATTTTTTTCTCTATTTACCTCTTGACAAAATAACCTATATACAATATATTAAATAGCAGATACAGAAAAAAGTATATAACCTATATAAAATGGAGGAGATTATGAAAGGAAAGCACCAGAGAGAAAGAAGGGAAACTTTTACGCTGATTGAACTGCTTGTTGTGATTGCAATGATCGCAATTCTTGCAGGAATGCTGCTGCCGGCACTGAACAGCGCAAGAGAAAATGCACGAAACTCTGACTGTACTTCAAACATCAGACAGGTTGGCAACGGTGTGCTGATGTATGCCGGGGATAACGATGATAACGCTCCGGATATCCGTTACGACAGCGGTTCTCACTGGACCTATCGCATCCTCAAAGGAAATTACGCCACCTCCAAAGTCATGCTGTGCAGCACAGCAAAAACCAATACAATGGCATCTGCTTATGGAAGAGGCATTATATCCAGCTGGGAAACTCTGAATATAAACACGCAAGCAGCGAATTCCTCTTATCCGTTGCCTTATCCTTCCTATGGCTTGAATATGTGTTTCCAGACGGCAACGGAAGATTTGCCGATCAACATAACATTCCGTCACATGCTTCCTGCCTGGGGAAGTCAGAAAATCCCGTCATTCAAAAATCCTTCCGATAAAATTATGAATATGGAAGCATACGATAATGAAAATTACAAGATAAACCGTTATATTGGGAGTTATGTTGTTCAGCCTGACCGGATCTACTTTCCGCACAAAGGAAAATCTGCGTCTAAAGTCTGTTTCCTCGATGGTCACGTCGGAACCATGCAGAACAATGTGCGCGGCGATGCTTATGACCAGACCATTAACTTCAAAAACAACCTGAAAAAGAACTAAGGGGGATAAATAAATGAAAAAACTGTTTTTACTGTTGGCTGCTTTATGTATCGGACAGCTTTTTGCTGCTGAAATTGTGTGGAATAAGACCAACAATTTCGATGGATGGAAACGTTTTCAACGCTGCAAAGTCAAAGTGGAAAACGGACTGCTGACCCTCTCTGATATCGCATTTGACTGCTGTATGGTCAACGATTCAATCAATGCCAACCCGGCAGATTACAATGCGCTTTCCATTACTTACCGTGCAGAAGGAATCGCGACGCCCAGTTCCGGAGAAGTCTTTTTTATTCACGGAAGTGAAAAATTTTCTGAAAAACGCAAATGGGGAATCCCGTCACTCGTCAGCGATGGAAAATGGCATACACTCACAATTGCCCCGAAAAATCTGAATTCCTGGCTGACCGGCGGAAATATCACCAGTTTCCGGATCGATATGGTCAATAAACCAGGCGGAAAAATTGAAATTTCTGAAATCAAGCTCCATAAACTCATCGGAAAAACTTCCTGGTCCGGAAATGATTTGAATAAATGGAAAAGCTTTTACAGATGCAAAGGTAAAATCAGCAACGGAATGATCGTTGTCGATATCACCCAGACAGATTGCACCATCCTTTCCAGCGGAATCGAACTTGACCCGAAAGAAGCAAATACTTTTGTCATGGTTTACCGTGCAAAGGGAACTCCGAAAAGTGTCGGTGAACTCTATTTTGCCAGAGGGAAAGAAAATTTTTCCGATTCCCGCAGATGGCGGCTCCCTGCCCTGATCGCGGATGGAAAATGGCAGACAATGCGCGTGGAAGATAAAGCTCTCAACAATCAGAGAGCATGGTATCAGGGACCGATCACAAAATTGCGTTTGGACCCCACTAATGCCGCAGGCGGAACCATTGAAATCAAAGAGATACGTTTTGAAAAAAATTCAACAGTAAAACCGCTCCCCAAAACATCAATGAAACCTGATGCTGCTCCGGAATGGAAGCCGGTTGTCTCTCAGCTTAAAAAAAAAGAACGTGAAGGCGCTTACTTTAACGCAAAAATGATCAAAGCCCCTCAGGATACACCTCATGGAAAAATGATGCGCCCTTTTTTTGTACGCAAAAAAATCTTCCTGAAAGATACTCCTGTTCATGCAAAACTGCAATTTACTGCGGATGATTATTCTCAGATTGTTATTAACGGACATGAAATTGCCTACTCCAATTCATGGCGTGATACCGTGGTTTGCGATGCGGCACATGTCCTGAAAAAAGGCTATAATGTTCTGGGGTTTCAGTATTATAACAAGGATACCTGGGGCGGAGTTTTCGGGGAACTTTACGTTCAGTATCCCGATGGTTCCAGTGAAAAGATCAGCACTGATGCATCTTTTAAAAGCACCGATAAAGAAATCAAAAACTGGGCAACGCTGCAAGTTGATGATTCCAAATGGGATGCAGTTATCGCTCAGAACGGTCCGCCGAACAAACCGTGGCTGACCACACTTAACTACATTGACTTCAAAGATCTTCAGAAGATCACAAAAGCTCAACTCTCCGGCAAGAAATTCAAGTGGGGAGACAAGCTCACTTTGAAATTGGTTTGTGAAGGCAAAAAACCGGAACGCGATATCACCTTCCGCTTCGTCCTTTATTCCAAAGAAACTGTTCAGTGGGCAGAACCGATCACCATTCAGGCAAAGCGTTTGAAAAAAATCAATTCAAACAGCTGGCAGACCGGATTCACCTGTGAACTGCCCTGGTATATTCCGGTTGGAAATTATGAAGTTAAACTGGAATCTCAGCAGTTTTCTGTAACGGCTCCGGTTCGCCGCAATCTCAAAATTTCATTGGAATCCAACAAGCTGAAAAATCAGAAATTTGCACTTGTCCCGGATTTCCGTGTTGTCCGTATTGGAAATACTCCGCGTTTTCAGCTGAACGGAAAACCATTCTATATGAGCCTTGCAAAATGTCACTCCTATTTCGGGGATCAGAGTCCGAAAATCTCAGGGAATGCACCGTTCTCTGCAGTAAATCCTTCTCCGAATTATGAAAAATGGCATCCGAGAGTCGGAGTTTATGATTTCTCTGAATTTGACAGACTTATAGCAAAAGTTATCCGGGCTTATCCCGAGACACACATTATCTTCGGTCTTGACCTTTATGTTCCGCCGAATTTCCAGCATCAGTTTCCGGAAGAAATGGCAAAAAATGAAAACGGCAAAAATGCCGGAACCAGAGCATATTCTTTCTACTCAAAGAAAGCTGCCGATTATTTAGCGGAAACTGCTGTTAAAGCAATTGAATATATTGAAAAATCCCCGTATGCAAACCGTATCATTGGTTACAGACTCGGTGGAGCTTATACAACAGAATTTCTCGGCTGGGAACCCGGTTCCAAAGTTGATTTCTCCAATTGTGCAAAGAAAGGTTTTACTGCGTTTGCATCAAAATATTATCCGGAGCTGAAAGATTTTACAATTCCGGATCAGACAAAAAGAACAAATATTCCGGCAGGGACTCTGCTCTGGAACCCGGCTGAAAATCTTTCTACCGTTGCATTCTTTGACAGCTATTCCAATGCGAATGCGGATTGTGTAGTAAACATCTGTTCCAAAGCAAAAGATTATCTGAAGAAACAGAAACTGAACAAAGTCGTCGGAACTTATTTCGGTTATGTTGCCACCTTGAATCATACAGGGCTTTCCCAGATGCGCGCCCATTATGCGCTGAAACGGCTGCTCAAAGCAAATACCGTGGACTTCATCATGTCCCCCAATTCTTATCCGCTCCGGAATCTGGGAGACATCGTCGGCGATATGAAACCGTTCACAACTTTGAATGATTACAACATTATTTCTTTTGTCGAAGATGACACACGTACTCATAATACGATTGATGTCATGTCCACACCCGGCAGCCGTTCTCAGGTGATAACAGAACAGCAGAGTCTCAATGTCATGCGCCGGAATATCGGGGTTTATCTCTGCCGGAATCAGCCGGAAAATTACAATCCGATGTTTACAGGGGCTTTTAACTTCAAATCTCTGGAACAGGATATTGCACGCCGCAGAATCCTCGGAGATTTCTGTGAAGAAAAACAGTTGAAACGCAACGCGGAAGTGGCTGTCGTTGTCAGCGAAAAGGCTATTGTTTCCATGCCTGTGCTTCAGACTGCGGCCCCATCCGGATATTTGAATCAGTATTATAATGCAGATGGCACAGTGGAACGCACACCTCTCGTCAAAAACATCCCGAACTATGAAATGTATGTGGGAAATCAGGGGCGTTTTATGCGGACCGGTGCGCCTGCGGATATTGTACTTGCAGAAGCTTTGGATAAAGCTAAGCCCTACAAAGTTTATGCTTTCCTGAACTGTTTCAATTATGACAAAAAGTTTCTGGATACGGTAAAGAAACTTCAGCAGAAGAAATGCACACTTCTCTGGGTTTATGCTCCCGGTTTTGCCTATCAGAACAAAGCATCACTGAATGCCATGAAACAACTGACGGGATTCCAGTTCAAAAAAGCGGAAAAAAGCCTCATGCCTGCAGTCGTTCTGCCCGACGGTTCTTACTCCGGAATGCCGACTGCACGCGTAAACCCCGTCTTTTCCGTTACTGATAAAGATGTCAGAGTTCTTGGGAAATATGAAGACGGAACGGTTGGTCTTGCCTCCCGCAAAGTCGGCAATACGCTTTCCTACTTCTCCGGTCCCTGGCTTCTCGGACTTCCGTTCCTTTCTCAAGTCATGAAAGAATCCGGAGTTCATGTATTCTCAGAAACGGGCGACCCGCTGGAAGCCAATGATTCACTTGTGGTTCTCCATGCCCGTAACGCCGGGCTCAAAAAGATCAAACTTCCCCGGAAGGCCGATGTGCTGGATGTTTATGCAAACAAGATCATTGCACGGAATACAGATTCTTTTGAATATCGTTCTGCTCTTCATGAAACAAAACTTTTCTACTACGGAAATGATGTGGAAACGCTGCAGAATAAGTTGAAAAAACTGGATGTGCATTGAAAGGGTGGAGAATGTTCGTATGACTTTTCATTCTTTTCTTCCGGAAGCAAGATGGATCTGGCCTAAGTTTTCCATGTATCTCATGAATTCTTACGCCGGATTCCGGCATGATTTTCAACAGGAAAAACTGCCGTCATCAGCATCGTTTTTCATCACAGCTGACCAGGCTTATAAATTGTATGTCAATGGAAAATATGTCTGCCGCGGTCCGATGCGCGGACACCAGGGTCAATGGCATTACGACACAGTCGATCTGCTGCCTTATCTGAAAACCGGACACAACTGGATTTCCATTGAAGGACACAATCCCGGAACCAGCACATTTTCCTATCATCATAAAGATGCGGCAGGTCTGCTCTGTTCAGCGGATTGGGACAACGGAATAAAAATCGCCTCCAATGCCTCTGACTGGATTATTTTCAGAAATACAGCCTACAATCATAATACCGCACAGCTCTCTTCCCAGCTTGGGAAAATGGAAGAACTTGATCTGCGGTTCGATGACCGTTCCTGGATATATAAAGAAACAGATTATACGCTCCCGCCGGAAATGCCGGGAATGTTCAGTCTTGAAAAACAGCAGGGGGCCCTTCCCTGGAGCAGCCTTGTTCCAAGAACGATCCCGCTGCTGCAGGAGGAACTTATTGCGCCGGAAAAGATCATGTCATCCGGTTCCGGAAAATGTATGCCTTGCAGAGACCTTGCTCCCGGAATCATAAAAAACATCGTCGCGGACTTCATTGATCATGAAATGGAGACAGTGGAATTTGATCCGGAACCGCTGCAGTTTGAACGCGGAGAAGATGCCATAACATTTACAGTTCCGGCTTCGGGAAAAGGAATTTTCCGGCTTCTGACGTTGGATCTCGGTGCCTCAAGCTGGCTGCCCGGAGTTCCTGTTTTCCATTTCGGAAACAGTGAAAAATCTGTAATCGTTGACGTAATGTATCATCAATATCTGCCTGACGGAAAGATTGCATTTCCGCAGCATCCGAAAGACGGCAGTATGATTGCGCTTGCCTCCCGGATTCATCTGGGAGAAAACACTCTCGATGCAGACTTGTTTCAGATTATGGGAACCAGACACATCTCTTTGATTATCAGAGAGAACTGTTCTCCTTTACCAATCCGGCTTTCCTGGCGGACGGCTGTTTATCCCATGAACATCAAAGGCAATTTCTCCTGTTCTGATGAGCTTTTGAATCAGATCAATGATATCTCTGTTCACACCCAGAAAGTTTGCTCCATGGATGCATTTGTTGATACTCCGTGGAGAGAACAGTCGCAGTGGTGGGGAGATGCCAGAATTCAGGCAAAAAACACAATTTTCCTGTCCGGAGATACCAATTTGCTTTCTGCCGGAATCAAAAGCATTGCCGGACAGCCGACGCCGTTCGGCTTGACTTATGCAAACGCTCCGACCAAACACAGCGGACAAATCCTGCCGGACTTCTCTCTCACATGGCTCGTGACACTGCGGGATTTATGGTTCCAGACAGGAAATACGGATCATCTGAAAGCACAAAAAGCTCAGGCAGATAAGATTCTTTCCTATTTTGAATCCATAAGAAATGAAGATGGATTGATCAAGTATGACAAACGATTCTGGCTGTTTGAAGATTGGAGTCCCCTGCCCAAACAGAATACGCCCACATTCCTGAATTTGTGGCATATTTATGCAGAGGAACGGTATCTGGAACTGCTGGAACATTCAGAATTCCAGGAAGAGGCTGAACAGCTCCGGGAAAAAATAAGAAAAGAAAAACAAAATGCGGAAAGACTTCTCTTTGATTCAGAATTGCAATTATTCCGTCCGGAACGGGATCTTGCGGGAAATCTGACGGGGGATCCGTCTGTTCACGATCAGGTGTTGGCTATTCTTGTCGGCTTGTGTCCTGATGCAAAAGAATCCATGCTGTCAAAAGTCATAGTTCCCTGTCTCGAAGGAACGTTGCAGACTGGTGCTCAGCCATCATCATTCTGGGCAACCTATCTTCTGGATTGTGCCTTTGAATGCGGTCTGCAGAAAGAAGCTCTTGAATATATCAAGCGGATGTGGAAACCCATGATTCCATCCGGAACCGTTTGGGAAACATTTTTGAATAATAAAGGGTCAGAAATTTCTCTGTCTCATGCCTGGAGTGCCCACCCGGTCAGCCATTTGCCGGAATTGGTGTTCGGTTTGAAACAATTGGAATCCGGATGGAAAAGAATCCGTTTGAAACCGGAATTTCTCCTGCAGAATGCAACGTTCAAAATTCCTTTGCCGCAGGGAGTCCTTTCCTGTAAAATCACAGGAACAAAGGAAGATTTCTCTGCGGAATTTATTGTTCCCGGGGGAGTTGAAGCAGAAATCATTCTTCCGGAGGAAACAATTATTGCTTCCGGTGAAATGGTTTCCAGATAAGCAAAAGGGACTGTCGCGAAACTAAAATTTTTAGCTCTGTTCCCAATAAAGGTTGTTACTTGAGGAGGGGAAAAAGCCCTTTTGAGGAAAGGTCCTTTTTCCCCTCCTCAAACTCCACCCCTTTTTTCCAAACCTTTTTGCGGCATTCCGATTTTTACGATGTAAAAATCGA
>JAFVTF010000010.1 GCA_017503375.1 Lentisphaeria bacterium
AAAGAAATAAAAATTTTTCTCTTGGGTAACGGTTGTTTTAATTACCAAACCACCTCCGTAATCTCTGTAAACTCCGTTCACTCTGTTCAAAAGACTCAATTAAAATGCGTTTTCTGTATGCAGGTTTTGCAACAGCCCCATGTTTTGTTGCAAGGCAGATTTCTTATTTTGCTTTCAGATTCCAGTCAATTTCTTCCAAAAATTTCGAGATCGTTGAGCCTTCTTCGTTGAAGAAGTGATTCAATGCTTCTGCTGCAGGTTTATTCTTGAATGAGCCAAGCGCAAAGCAGAAAGAGGGAATGCCGGTTTGTGTCCGCAGGCGGATTTCCGCTCCGGCTCCATAGCAGATTCCTTCTGCAGTTTTATATTTTTCCGGTTCAAAAACAAAAAGATTCCCTGCTGTTTCCTGTGCTTTTTTATTGTAAAGTGCAATAAAAGGTTCTTCCGGGACATAATTATGTTTGTTTTTGGTTACGGTGATATTGTGATCCCCGCCGGGATAACGGATGAAACGTTCCCTTTCTTTCGGCAAATCTGCTTTGTATGGATATGCAATAAAGTCGATCCGCCAGGGTTCAAAATCAATTCCCTGGATCCGGATGAATGTCCATTCCGGATGCGCGGGAAATTGCATCATACGGATTTTTACTTCGCCCTTCTGGAATGCAGGATAGGTCATATCAACGATGGCAATTCCGTTAACTTGATTCACTGTTATGTTCTTCGGGACTCTTGTCTGAAAGAGATTGAAAACACCTTTTCCTTTAACGTATTCCAGACAGCGGCAGAAATCCCAGGGGCTCCATCCGCCATTGATGTTCGGCAGACCGCCGAAAACAAATCCGAAGAAGGATTCACCGTATTTCTTCCGTTCAACGTTCACGCCGTCACGGGTTGCGTATGCAATATTCAAACTTCCGTTGTTCAGATGAACAGTTTTTTTGTAAAGCGTTCTTCCATCACCGAGATTTGTTTCTTTTGCATCGATCCGCGGTGCAGCGGAAAGAGTGAAGGCTACTGCAGCTGCAAGAAAGAATAAAACTGTTTTTCTCATTTTTTCACCTCAAATGTTTTGGTTGCAGAAAGTCCTGTCGCAGCATCTGTCAATTTCGCGTTCCAGGTACCTGGTTTATCTGTATAGGCAATGACATAGTCGGGAGCAATTTCTTTCCGGTCGAACACTGCCTGATAAACTTCTTTGCCATCGGGATTGAACAGTTCAAAACGGTAAACTCTGCCATTTTTCAGAGCCGGCAGTTTTACTTTTACCCGTTCTCCCTGTTTTGCATTGCCGATGGAAAATGCCGGGGCAGACTGTTTTTCTTTGAATGCTGCGAATACCTGAAGCGGAGAATCCTTGAATTCCACATCAAAAGTTCTTCTCTTTCCAAGATATTTTCCGCTGACAGCGTAGACATGATATTCATTGTTGAGATTGACTTTAACAGGATATTTCATGTTGGGGATCTGCTGCATTACGCCAATCAGGGAAAAATCTTCGTTGTGACGGACACGTGCCATAGTCGTTTCCTGAACACCGGAAAAACTGTATGCCGGAGCGGAACCGTATTTCTTTATCACACCGGAAAGCCACTGGTCAAAGGAACCTGCCGGAACCGCAGTATTGGCAGCAGATGCCAGACTGAAATTACAAAGAATTGCCTTTCCTTTTCCGTATTTCCGTTCCACGAAAACCTGACCGGTCATGGGAACTCTTGCAGATTTCAATCCGGGAAGAGAAAGCGGTTTGAATTCCTGTTTTTTTGCATTCTTCATTGTGATATTTCCGAAGAGTGCACTGAGCGGATTTTTTTCGTTGATACGCAGTTTTTCATTCATCAGCGCGGGGTTGATGTCAGCGATCACGATTCCGCCGTTCCGGACGTATTCGAGAATTGCATCGCACTCTTTTTTACTCAAAGCGGAAGCACCGCAGAGGAAAAGCAGTTTTGTTGTTTTCAATCTGTCAATGGTTCTTTCCGTGACGAATTCAAACCCGAAACCGTTCCGGTAGGCAGCATAGATCAGCGGGGCGATTCCATCCTGAGGTGCATGGCAGCTCTTATGCAGATAAGTGGCTTCTGCGGAGGCATGACTCCAGAAGATGGCAATTCCTGTATTTTCCATGGGGTTCCGGATCAGCAGCTGTGCAAGACCATCTTTGAGACGATCCAGTTCCGGCATCATCTTGCGGACATATTCTGCAACAGTGAAATCCACCCCGAAGGAACTGTGATTGTAACCCGGATTACAGGCGAACCATGCATTTCCGTTTACGGAACCCAGCAGCAAATCTTTGTTGAGCGGTCCCACAAAACCGGGTCTGCCGCCATGACTTCCGGGATATCCGCCCCACCAGAGAGATCGGATCTTATCTCTGCCGAGACTGCGCAGCAGTTCATCCCCGATCAGTTCAGAGTAAGGTCCCCAGAATTCCAGCGGTCCCATGGTAAGTTCCAATTCTCCGGGAACGGAACCTTCAGCGCCGACTTTTGCATTCGGATCGTATTTCCGGATCTCATCCCTCAGGAAAGAGTGGGTATCGGCATAAACCTTTTCCATATAAGCCCGGTGATCGCGCCATGCGGCATAATTTCCGCTGTTCTTGGCTTCTGCCAGAGAAAGATGCGGAACTTCATCAAAACTCTTATAGGAACTTTTGTGGTTGTAATTGTAATTTGCGATGGTTCCATAGCGTTCAGCAAGGAATTGACGGAAATATTTCAAGTCGGATTTTCCGTAACCGGCTTCATAGCTGAATCCGTTTTCATCTCCGAGATTGTAGAACGGGATTCCGTATTTCGGGAGATTTTCCATCCGGAACTTGATGACTGCACGCCAGACATCTTTGACTTCCGGACGGTAAATGCTTTCATCGCCTTCGATTTTCTTTGCCATCTGTTTGATTTCATTCGGATACCATGCCCAGAGCCCTTTGATTCCGCCGTCATTGCCTTTGAGATGAGTGATTCTGACGAGGTATGGAATCATTTTAGAATTGAGCATTGCGAAAGATCTTGCGTTATCTCCTTTTGCAGTCGGGTGAGCAAGAACAAGATTCCATCCCATCCGTTCAGTCATAACCGGAGCAAGCAGTTCACCGGTGGAGGCTGTCGGACCGTTCCATCCCATCTGGAAATAATCCTCCACGCCGGAATCCGGGAAGAAAATCACCTGATCCGCAATGGTTCTTGCAATTCCGCTTTTGTCCTTGAATGTCAAACGGAGATATCCGGCGATATTGGGCATGTAGTAATCTTTTACGGTGAAATTCACTTTTTTTGCACCTGCCGGAACCTTGACATCTTTCCGGAACCAGATACGGCTCTGGGGGGAATCGTAAAGCTCAACGGTCATGACCATATCCTGTTTCGGAGGAAGTTCCATAGCGGCTGTTCCGCTGAACGGTTTGGTTTTATCCGTTGATTCGGGGAGCTGAATGGAAACCGTACCCAGCGGGGAGGTCTTTCTGAATTCTTCGATAAAGAAAGCTCCATTCTTTCCGATGATATCTCTGTAATAAACACCGCCGGGAAGATTTTTCACATTTGTGACATCATTGTTCCAGGCATCGCGGATCCGGATGACAGGGTCGGACGGTTTCAGTTCTTTTCCTGCGGCATAACGGCAGAGCAAAGCGAAAAATGCTGCGGTATTTTCATTCTGAGTCTTCCACTTGTTGCTGTACGGCAGCATGGGAAGCAGAGTGCGGTCCGGATTTCCGGAACCGATATTCCAGGCGAGATGAATGATTTTTCCTTTTCCCATCTGATACGCCTGCATCAGGACCCGGTGGGAAGGCTTTGCAAATTTTTTCAATTCCCGGGGAAGTTCAATCGGTTTCAGATAAAGTTTCCGGTAGGGCAGCCGGGTAATTCCGTAAGGACTGGTGACAATCAGAGTTTTTCCATTGCGGACTGCGTTCAGAATCTGATACTGTCCGGACTCCGGCAGGAATTTGAACTGGAAATTTCCGACAACATAGAAATCATAATCGGAACTCAAAACGTTTGCCAGTTCCCGTTCTTTTTCATAAACACTCAAGCCTTCATGGGTGCTTTCATACATATCTTCCAGAGCGAACCTGTAAATACCTTCCACCATAAAGTAGGTGATATCCATGGGCATCCGCTGATTGACTTCCACACCGTCTCTTGCACCGTTCCGCATGAGCAGGAAAAGCGGCTTCAGCGGCTTTGTATCTTTCTGCAGCTGAAATTTGTAGTGAGGGGTGACATAGTCATTCGTGACTTTGTTGAGATATGCATTGTCATGTTTTGCCGCAAGGGAAACACTAACAGCTGCCAGCAAACTTATTGCGAAACGTTTCATCATAAATACATCCTGTTTTCAGTTTCAGTTGAATTCTTTATCGAGTTCCATCGCCCAGCGGAATTTTTCAGCTTTTCCGGCGAGTCCGGAAAGAGAACGCATCTGCTGAATGGAAAGCGGGATTGTTTTCAATATCGTTTGATATTCTTTCTGCAAGGCATCTCTCTGTTTTACAAATTTCTGAGGGATCGCCTTGATTGCAAGAACTGCGTTGATCCTTTTTTTCTCATTGGAAATCAAAATATTCAAATCAGATTTCTTCAAACCATCGCCTTCATCGAAGATCACTTCTTTTTTCATGCCGATACACCAGGGCGGAGCGATCCGGCTGCTCAGAACTTTTGCAATCTCATCCAGTTTGACCTGCTGATTTTCGGAAACAAAACAGAGATATCCGAAATTGTGCGTTGCATTATTGTTTGCGCCCGGACAGGAAGTCGTTCCAATGAATTTTCCGGTTCCCCAGGAATAGCGGACATGGCAGAATGTCCAGATATCACCGGCTTTTGCTTTTTTGTTGAAGACTGACCAGGGCATGAAGTTTTCGATCTGCCATGATTTGTCCGTTACATGGATTTTCATTTCCCATCCGTCAGCGGTCCAGTCTTCCCGGTAAACGCTGGAATCAATTCTCCAGACATCTGTCACGCTGCCCAGAATGTTGATCACGAACTTTCGCCATCCGATAGCGGCGGCATCAGGGTCAATATAAAATTCCGTACAGTCATCTGTCCAGAGATTCGGATTATCCCGGTCTGTAATTGTTGCACGGGCTTTTTTCGGATTGTCATCATAATGAATGATTGCAATATACAACCCCTGTTCATTATAGATCATCCGGATGGAATTTTTGAGTAACCCCGGTCCCGGATTCGGTTTGAAATATTCATAACTGGCAGTATACTCCGGGACATTCCAGCATGGGTCATCCAGTTTTCCGTCAATTACCGGGATGGATTTTGCCGGAGTTGCGCAGTAAAACGAGACTTCCCGCATATTTGCATGGATCGGAAGGATCGTGCTCAGCAGAAGACCTGCAAATAACAATTTTAATTTCATAGACAGCTCCTGTTCATAAAAGAGAAGAAAAGAGCATTCAGCACCAGCCCGTGCCGGATTTTTCCGGAGACGATCATGGAACGGACCTCTTCTTCTGAGGCTTCATCAGTTTCAATACATTCCGTATCTTCCATCAGCGGTTCCGATACTTTTTTTACATTGTCGATCAGCACCGTAAAACAGAAATTTCCCTGGATTGCGGGATTGGGAGCAACCTTTCCGATGATGCGGGCGTTTTCTCCTGCATATCCGGTTTCTTCCAATAATTCCCGTGCAGCGGCATGTTCAGGGGAAGTATCTGCGGGATCAATGCAGCCTCCTGGAATTTCGATTTCCTCCTGCATCGTTCCGGGGCGGAATTGGCGGATCAGGAGAATTTTACCTTCTGTTGTCCGGGCAATCACATTCACCCAATTATAGGAAGAGAGTGTGATAAAATCTATTTCTGCCCCTGTTCTGGTACACTGAAAAGGTTCGGAACAGATGGCAAAGATTTTTGTTCTGAAAATCTCCTTTTTGGAACTCAGAGATTTCCATTGATCTGCTGTATTCATTGATTACTCCATTTCCACGTAATGTTCCTGGATTCTGGGAGTACGCATTGCAATATTGGCAAGGTGATCTCCGAGTTTTTCCAGTTCCCACAGCATTTCCACAAAGATCACATTTGTTTCAACGGCACATTTTCCGGCATCGCGGCGCTGAGTGTGATCTTTTTCATATTGACGTGCAAGCTGATTGATTTCCCGTTCATTTTTGATTGCTTCATCGGATATATCAATACCGCCATCTTCATTGATAACGGCGGTGAGTTCCATTTCTTCCTCATCCAGATCAGCCATGAGATCGGAAAGGTCTTTCTTGCGGGTGTAATTCTTTTCGTATTTTTTCGCAAGTTTATTGACTTTCTTTTCGCTTTCCAATGCATCATGAACATTACCTTTATCGGAGGAAGAGGCAAGAGCGAGCGTTACGCTGTGAGCTTGTGCATCCAGAACACTCCAGAGTTTGTTCAAATCGTGAATTGCAACATCAGAAAGTTTCCGTCCGGTCTTGTTCAGACGCTTGGTCAATTTCAGAATATTGTCCGTATGGTCTGCAATCCGTTCAGCATCGTTGGTACAATGCATGAGAAGCGGAATGAGAGATGACTGGTGATTCGTCAGCGGACGACGGGTGATCCTTACAAGATAGTTTGTAAGTTCTGCCTGCAATTCGTCAATTTTTTCTTCCTGAGCATCCAGCTGTTCCACTGATTCCGTGTCGATTTCCCCTTTCATGAAGTGCTGATTGACAGCCTGATCCACCATTTTCCAGGCATCCTGAACCATGCTGCGAAGGACGTTGACGACCTGTTCAATAGCAATGGACGGGGTATTGAGCAGATGCGGTTCGAGCCGCTGGATTTTGACAGGTTCCCGGAGGGGCAGCAGTTTTTCGCACAGCTTTGTAAATACTCCGGCAAAGGGAGTCAGCAGTACGACTGCAAAAATATTGAAGAATGTGTGCGCCATAGCAATGTTACGCTCAATATTTTGCGGATGTGCCGCAAAGGCATCTCCCGGTGTGATCCAGTTGATGAAGTAAAGGAAACAGGGATACTTTTGCGGTCCGTAGGGAATGTAGAAGAGAATAAACATGATGACCGTACCGATCACGTTGAACAGCATGTGTGCCAGAGCTGCCTGTTTTGCAACTCTGTTGGCTGTCAAAGCCGCAAGAAATGCTGTGATGGTTGTCCCGATATTTGTTCCAAGAAGCAGCGGAACCGCTGTGTAAAAGTTGATCAAACCTCCGGCCGCCAATGCAATAATAATACCGATTGCAGCAGAACTGGACTGAATGGCAAATGTGGCAACAGCTCCGATCAGGATTGTACCGAGAACCGCTCCGACCGGCATGAAACCTCCGGGAGCCGGGGCACAGTCAAAGGAACGGAACAGTGCAACAAATGACGGGAATTCTCCCAGCAGTTTCATTTCACTGCTCATCAGAGTCATACCGAAAAAGAGCAAGCCGAATCCGAGAATCGTTTCTCCCCAACCTTTGATCACACGTTTCTGAGAGAATGTGACAAGGAAACCGATGGCAACAGAAGGCAATGCCAATGCCGCAAGGTCAAATGCAACCAGCTGACCTGTTACGGTCGTACCGATATTGGCTCCGAAAATCAAGCCGATGGACTGACGGAGTGTCAGCAAACCGGCGTTGATGAAGCCGATCACCATCACTGTTGTTGCACTGGAAGACTGAATGATCGCAGTAACAACAGTTCCTGCGAGAACAGCAATCGTGGTTCGTTTGGAAAAAAACTGCAGGATTTTTTTCATGTTTTCTCCGGCGATCTTCAGGAGACCATCTCCCATGAGCTTCATCCCGAAAAGGAAGAACGCCAAACCGCCGATCAGAGTCAGCACCACTGAAAGACGGTCGATTCCCAATGCTTTGATCTTCTGATTCCGGATAAAATACCCGTTCTGAGGGTCAGCTACTTCCACACCGATCGTGTAAACCCCGGTTGATTTTCCGAGTTTGATGTCAGTTGAGGCAATCCCTTTATTATTGGTTTTGACAACAGCAGGTTTTGCTGATGCTGTGTTTTTCCGTTCGGGGGAATCTGTAATGGAGAAGTAAACGGGAACCCCCACAGCCGGAGTACCATCGTTTTTCACAAGTTTGATGGAAACCGGTTCTTTCAGAGATTTTCCGGCGATTCCCTCCTGAGCTGTTCCGGTCAGTTTTGCACCGACAACAAACCGGAGTTCCTGTTTGACAGTGCTTCCTTCCGGAATAACTGTCAAATATTTATCTCCGGTATTTTTTCCAGCCTTCACCTTAAAGGAAATGACCCCGCCGGCATCGCTTGTGAGCTTGGCATTTTCAATCGTCAATCCGGGATCAGCAACGATTTTAACTTTTTTCCCTTCCACAGGGACGGGTTTGGATTCTCCTCCGAAAATGCTTGTTCCGGGAAGACTGTACAATTCAATAATAATATCCTTGCTGAATTCTTCATCCGGCAGAGCCAGCTGATTGGCCCCCTGAACGATTTTCATGGAACCGACGTTTTTTTCTTCATTTTTCTTTCCGCAGGCAGAACCAAGCAGAAGCAGTCCCGCAAAAAAGACTGACAATACAACGCGGGGCTTTGATTTCATAGAGTTTTTCCTTTCTTCATGTTAACTCAAAGTTTTCCGGCATATCCGGAATTCGGGTATTGTTTTTTCAAAAGGTCGGCAAATTTCTGCCAACGCTTATCTTTCAATTCTTTCAAAAGCACTGTTGCTTTGTAAAGGACTTCCGCTTTCCGGGGGTGTTCCGGAATCAGAAAATGAGCCTGAATATAATTCCGGACAGCTTTCTTTTTATCCTTTTGCAGCAGTGCAATATCTCCTTTCCGGTCAAAGGCAAAGAAGACAACAGAATTTTCTTTGGATGCAAGCATGGATTCTGTGACGGAAAGGGCACTTTTATAATCTTTTGCTTTGATCAGCAGATCTGTATAAAGCATTTTTGCATCAGAAAAATCTTTTTCCAGATGCGGGTCAGGTGATTCATAGTATTTCAGCCGTTCAAGCTGTTTCAGAGCTTCTTTCAAGTTTCCATCTCGATCCAGAGCTTTTGCCATGCCTGTAATGCAATAAACGCCCCAGCCGAGATTTTTATATTTATCATATTCGATCTGATAAAGTTTCAGAGCTTTTTTGAAATTTCCTTTTTTCAGAACCTGATCTGCCGCAAGAATCGCTTTTGGTTTCGGAATTCTGGCATAGTCGTATGAAAATTCCGGAGCTTTCCATTCTTTACCGGAAAACTTATAGCTGATAGAACCGTCAGGATGTGCTTTGAGATTTTCAACTTTGAGAATCTCCTTTTTTCCTGTGAGTTTCACGATTTGCTGAGCATCGGCGAAAATACCGATGCTCAACAGAATTGCGGCAATGATCAGTTTCATATTTCCCCCGGTTATCTGTCGGTTATCATCCGCAGTGCACACCAGAGCGAACCGTTGATGTCGATTTTTTTCCGTTCGCGGACAGCCATGGGGATGGGAACATGGGTGAAAGATTCATTCCAGTGTCCAACGACCATATCCGTACATCCTGCCATTGCGGCATGAACTGCATTCTGTCCGAGGAGCATACAGAAAACCGCATCGGTTCCGTTTGCAGGAATTCCGCGGATGGTGTAAGTCGGGTCAAAATATTTGATGGAGGCTTCGATACCGGTCTTTTTGGAATATTCTTTGATCTTTTCTTTCAGGAATATTCCGATATTCTGATGAAGGATATTGCCGGATTTATCCTTTTCCCGGTTTCCTGAAATCAGTTCCTGTCCGGCACCCTCTGCAACGATCACGACCGCATGATGTCTGCGCTGAAGCCGGTCAAACAATTTCGGCAGGAATGCATTTTCGCCTTCTTCCAGATTGAATTTTTCTTCCGGGATCAGGCAGAAGTTGATATGTGTATTTGCCATTGCCGCATAAGCTGCAATAAAACCGGAATCTCTGCCCATGACATGAATCAAACCAACACCGTTATATGCACCTTTTGCCTCATTGTGGGCAACCGTGATAATGGGGTTCGTTGCATAAACCGCTGTTTCAAAACCGAATGTTTTATCCATACAGGAGATGTCATTGTCGATTGTCTTCGGTACACCGACGATACTGATGTTCAGAGAGTGCTTTTTGGCTGCAACAGCAAGATCATGCGCTGCCCGGAGTGTTCCGTCTCCACCGATACAGAACAGCAGATTGATTCCCATACGGACCAAAGTTTCCAGCATGACTTCCGTATCCTGCTCTCCACGGGAAGATGCGAGAATTGTGCCGCCCTGTTCATGGATATCATCGACAGTCGCTTTGTCAAGAATGATCGGCTCATGACCGCAGGAAGGATTCAAACCGGCGTACCCGTAACGGATCCCGTAAACAACAGGTACATTATACTGCTGTTTCAGGGTGAGAGTGATACTTTTAATCACATCATTCAATCCCGGACAGAGACCTCCGGCGGTAAGAATTGCCGCTTTGCACCATGCCGGATCATGAAAGATTTTTTCTCTGGGCCCGGCTTTTTCCATGGCATAAACTTTCTGGGATTGCAGATAACGTTCTTTCATGACAGAAAAATCTCTGTCGTAAAGAATTTTTGCGTCATCCGGAGTGAATGCCGTGTTTTTCAACGGAGAATCGAATCTTCGTTTTCCAAGATGTTCCACCTGAAAAATATCAGGTTCGCTAAAAGAGATATTATCCATAAATCAGTCATCCTTTCTTTTCGGTGTGTTTGGTTTTTTCTTGCAGAATGAGGCACTGGGGGTTCCGGTCTTCAGCTGTTCCCGGAGCAGATCCGGCGGAAAACGTTTCATTTCCGGATCAGTAATTTCCACATTCAATGCAAGGGCGATATCTTTTTTAGACATGAATCTCCACTGTCCGGGTTTGAGAAGTCCGCGTTTCAAGTTGCCGATAACGACCCGTTCCAGACGGTTGACCTCATTGCCGAGATATTCCACCATCCGGCGGATTTCCCGGTTTTTTCCTTCCATAAGAACAATCAGATATTTCCGTGGACCTGTACGGTAAATATCTTCTGCATGAAGCGTTTCCCCTTCATGGGTGATCCCGCTGCACATCTGTTTCAATTCGGAATCCGTAAAAGGATGCTCCACGGAAACCGCATAAGTTTTGAACACTCCGTTTCCGGGATGGGTGATCCGGTCTGCAAATTCCCCGTCATTGGTGAACAGAATCAAACCTTCACTGTCTTTGTCCAATCTTCCGCAGGAGAAAAGACGCAAGTCCTGTTTCAGGTTGATGAGGTCCAATGCCCGTTTTTTTGCATGAGGATCGTTGTTTGTGCAGACATATCCTCTGGGTTTGTTCAGCATGATATAGACATGAGTAGGAAGTTTGTTGACAGGTTTGCCATTGAGACAGACTTTATCTTTCATGGTGACAAGTGTTGCGGGGTTGGTCTGGACTTCCCCGTTAACAGTGACGCATCCGTTTTTGATCAGCTCGGCAGATTTTCTGCGGGGAGCCGCACCGCACACGGAAAGGCGTTTTGTCAAGTTCATTTCCTGTAATTCAGATTTTTTCTGAGCCATTTTTCAACGGTCCTTTCTTATCATTCTATTTGTCGTTTCCAATCTGCATGGACTTTTTCACGGAATTCCGGAACTGTCAGGAACCGGAGTGCCGCCGCAGCTGTTACCGCAGAAGCCCGCATGGTATTTTCAAAAGCATAATCTCCGGAAGCATCCTCCCGGAATTCGGGTGTATGAAGCGGATGATCCGCTCCCTGCGTGATATCATAAAGATAATTTGCTCCGGGAATCAGAACGGAGACATCACCGAAATCAGAAGAGGCGCGTCCTTCGGTTCCGTTGCCGCGGAAGATTTCTACTCCGAACATCTCTTTCCAGAGATCTCCGTAAAGAGTATTCAGCGGTTCATTGAAGACAGACGGCTCGTAAACAGCCACAATTTCTTCTTCTGCGGTCGTTCCTGTGGAATCAGCCGCTCCCTGAACCATTTTATGAAAGCGTTCCAGCATTTCATTGGCACGTTTCAGTTCAGGTGCCCGCAAATTCCAGAACATTTCCGATTTATCCGGAATAATATTGGGTGCAGTCCCGCCGTTGGTAAAAATTCCGTGGATACGGGAACGTTCCGGCAGCTGCTGACGCCACATGGCAACAGAATTATAAAGCAGAACTGCCGCATCCAAAGCGTTTAATCCATCTTCCGGTCTTGATGCCGCATGTGAGGCTCTTCCGGTAAACTTCACCCGGATTTTTACGGAGGAGAGCCAGCCGGGATCTGTTGCTGTTCCTGCAAAAGGATGAAGCAGAAAACAGACATCGTAACCGTCGAAAGCTCCTCTCTTTCTGAGAATCGTCTTTCCGCCGTAAGTTTCTTCTGCGGGTGTTCCGATCAGGGTGAATGTTGCGGAGATCTGATGATCTTCTGCATAACGAACTGCCGAAAGAAATGCCGCCAGCCCGGAAACTGCGATCAGATTGTGACCGCACGCATGACCCAATCCCGGCAAAGCATCATATTCACTGATAAACAATACAGAAAGTCCGCCGCCGCAGACGTTTTTTGTTACTTTGAACGCAGTTTCCATTTCTTTGAAATTCCGTTCAGCGGAGAAGCCATGCTGTTCCAGAAAGCTGATCAACAGTTCAGAGGATTCTTTTTCTTGAAAAGCAACTTCCGGATTTGCATGGATAAGCTTTGATATCCGGTGCAAATCCCCTTTGACAAGTTCGATATATTGCTGAAAATCATTCATGAGGATAACGCTCTCTGATTAATCATTCTTTTTCCGGGGGAATTTGAATCGTAATTCCGGGAATTGCGATTCTCCCCTCAATACATAATTTACACCCGATTTTCAATATTTCCAGTGGGTGAATATTTTTTTTATGAAAAAATCCGGGCAGATAAATGATGAGGCATTTCTTGAAGTTTTTCTCCTTAATTTCTGAAAAGAGTTTGTTTTCGTTCTGGAAAAATTGAAAATATGGTGTATATTCCCGGATGTAAGAGGTAATTTCAAAAGTGGACTTTTGAAATTGCCCCGTAAAGAAAACATTCTCTGGAGATAAGAAAATATGTCGCTGTTTCAATTTTCCAAAATCAAAATATCGCGGAAGACAAAGATAACGTTTGGAATTCTAATATCTGTTACTGCTTTGACTGTAATTATAATCGGATTGTGGCTTGCATGGAATAATATGTTCCGTCAGAATGACCGCTTTTATGTTGTTCATGTGAATGTAACCAGTGCAGAAGGCCGGGGAAAATGGCATGGAAAAGTCAAAGAGGTGATGCCTGTTGTTGTTCAATCCAAATATGACAGAAAAAAATCCGATGTGCCGAAACAGGAACTTTCTCCGAATGACAAACTTTTCACCTTGTTTGAAATTGACGTGAAAAAACTCCGTCAGAATCTGGAAAAGGTCCCCGAAATCGAAAAGGTATCCGTCCAGCGGATATTGCCGGATACTCTGGATATCCGGATCGTGGAACGCATTCCTGTGGCATTTCTGGCTCGGGTAAATTCTGAGAAACTGGTTGACCGCAACGCTGTTGTGATCCGGAAAAGTCACAGCATTGATATCGCCGGATTGATTCCAGTGATCCGGAATTTCAAAGAAACTCCCCCGGGAAACGGAGAAGTCTTTGATGAAATCAAGTCGGCTCTGGAATTTATCCGGCTTTACAGAGAAGTCGGAGATTTTGCTGTGTTGAAAATCGTTGATATCAATCTTGCAAAAGATGACTTCGTCAGTATGAGAATCCATTACGGTGGTGACAGAAATGATTATTACAACATCATAGATGTTCCCCGGATGAATCCGGAAGAAGGAATGGACCGTATTCTTTCCGCAATTCAGGCGAGCAAAAGAGAAGGAACCAACCGCCGGAATATTATTCTCCGTTATAATGGGCAAGCTGTTCTGAAAGCTCCCGCAGAGGAAGTAAAATGAGTTTGAGAAATTTCCGTTTTGATTCACTTTCTGATGCAGAGATTTCCACTCCGGTCAATCTGGAACGGGCTGAACACAATCATCTGTTCCGTGTCCTGCGCGCCAGAGCCGGAGAAATCGTCGGCTTGCTGGACGGCAATGGCTGGAAGGGAACAGCACAGGTGGAGAAGGGAAATATTCTGACCCTGCTTTCCAAAGAAAAAGCGGAAGTTCCGGGGAAAAGAATTCATCTTTATATAGCTCCGCCCAGACGCCAGAAGATGGATTCCATATTGAAACAGGCAGCGGAACTTGGCGTATTCCGGATTGTTCCTGTTCTGTGTGAATATGCAGTTTCCGAGCCGGGAGAAAACGCCGTTTCCGGACGCTGGAAAGATCTTCTGTTTGAAGCATGCAAACAATCTGCTAATCCGTATCTTCCTCAGATTTTCCCGCTGATCCCATTCCGGGAATCTGTGGAAGATGCAAAAAAGAATTGTCAATTTCTTGCCTACGGTTCTGTCCGGCAGGAGGGAACATTCTCTTTTGAGTCCGGTGATGCCGCCTGGTTTGTCGGACCGGAAGGCGGTTATGCTCCGGAAGAATTGGCTCTTCTGGAAAAAATTGCTCACCCCATCCGTTTGGGGAATTATATTTTACGTGTGGAAACCGCCGCTGTCGCCGGAATCGCAAAACTTGTTTAGGATTTGAAAATGTACACCTGTTTTATTTGCCGTTATCACGAAATCGCCACAAAAGGCGACAACCGCAGAATGTTTGAAGAAAAACTCATTGACGATTTACGTTATCAGTGTCAGACTCTGGAAGAAATTGCCGGACTTGCCTTTCCCCGTGTCCGCGGACGCATCTATGTCCGCCGGGAAGATAAGGCTCCTTTCACAGAAGAGCAGGTGGAGAAAATCAAAATCGCTCTTGCCAGATGTTCCGGGCTGGAAAACTTTTCTCCTGCTCTGGAGTGTGAACCGGATATCGACCAGATTCTGAATCTTGTCCGGGAAAGCGCAGGAGAACAGCTTCAGCCGGTCATTGATCAGAAAGGTGTTGTGAAATTCCGGATTCGTGCCAGACGCAGCGATAAACGGTTCCCCATGATGTCAAAAGATATCGAAATCGCAGCGGCAACAGCCATCTCAAAAATGTTTCCCGAAGAACAGCTGGAAGTTGATTTGACCCATCCGGATGTATCAGTCGGAATCGAAGTCCGTGATATCAACGCACTGATTTATTATCAGGTTTTTCCGGGACCGGGCGGATTGCCCACAGGAAGCAACAGTCCGGTGCTGGCTCTGCTTTCCGGCGGAATCGATTCCCCTGTTGCATGTCAGATGATCATGAACCGCGGCTGTCATGTGGATTTTCTCACCTTCCACAGTTATCCTTATACACCGATGGCTTCTCTGGAAAAAGTGCAGAAAATTGCCGCTAAACTGAATACGTTCCAGAAACCCGGAACACTTTACGCCTGCAATCTTTCTGAAATCCAGAAACAGATCCGGGACCTCTGTACAGAAAAATTCCGGACTGTTCTTTACCGCCGCATGATGATGCGGATCGCCAATATGATCTGCCGCAGAAAGAAACTGAATGCCATCGTTACAGGCGAAGCTGTCGGGCAGGTGGCAAGTCAGACGATCATTAATCTCGGTACCATTGATGCCGCCGCGGATTTTGTGATGCTCCGTCCGCTTTGCGGAATGGATAAATTGGAAACGATCCGCCGGGCAGAAAAACTGGGGACCTATGAACTTTCCATTGATCCCCAGCCGGACAGCTGTACCGTTTTTGCTCCGCCGTCACCATCAGTTGCCGCAAAGCTGTTTGATATCGAACGGGAAGAAGCGAAACTCGGTGATATCCAGCCGCTGCTGGAAAAGGCTTACGAAGAAATGATCATCAGCTGAGTTTCAGACTGATTCAGATTTTTCCGGAGCTGATATACCGTATCACCCCTCATGGATTTCCACGTCCTGCCAGCAGGGATTCTGTTTCAGTTCCGGGGTGGAACCAAGAAAAAATCCGCCTGCCTGTTTTTCGCCTTTCAGCCAGTAAGAAAACCATGCGGTCATGTATGGTGTGCTCATGGCCAGATTATCCGCATGATATTTCCGTTTGTGAGCCACCCGGGCGATAACGATCGTTGTCTCAAAATTTTTCAGAATATCCGCCTTGTTTTTCTGCATGGATTCCAATGGACAGATCGCAAGATGCGGGCGTTCCGGATTCACTTCATCCCAGCCGTATGGATTTGATGTGGCGGTCATCATGACAGGCACCCGCAGCAAGCCGGGATCATAGGCACACCGCAAAAGCCAGGAGTCCGCCTGTTCCTGCCTGACACCGCTGATGGAAAACAGTGTTTTGAACATGTGTCCTTCAGGATATTTCGTAATGGCGTTGATCGCTCCGGCTCCGCCCTGGGAATGTCCGGCAATCCCGATTCTTTCCAAATCAATCTTCTGATAAAAAATGCTTTCTTTCTTTTTATTCAGACTCAGCATGAAACGGAGTGAAAGAATTGCTCCCCGTCCTTTCCCCGACCATTCTTCCTCTGTTCCGATAACCGTAAACCCCCAGGATGCAAGATGTTTGAAGAGACTCACAAACCGTGTTGCCCTGTATCCTGTTCCATTGCATATTACGATCAATGGATATTTTTTTTGTCCATTTTCCAGTTCGGAAGGATACCAGACATGATAATTTTTCAGTTTGAAATCATTGGCAGATGTGGAAAAATAGTTTATCCGGTAAGGCCCGCTTTCCAGAAACTGCTTCTCAATCGGAGCTTCTGTTTTGACATGATATTTGATCTCCGGGAGGTTCACTGAACTGCATCCGCAAAAAAGAATACAGCATAGGATAAAAATCCCGGAAAGTAAAACATTTCTGTTTATGCAGATTCTCATTTTATCCATTCCAATGATGAAGACATTTTCTGTAAATCCCATTCGGGCTGATCACCCCGAACTCTTTTCCTGCCGGACACGGTTTGAAATGCGGGTCCCCGAATTTTTGTATCAGCTCATCCGGCTGTTTCCGGCATTCACACAGCATTTCATCGCAGAAACTGTAAGGAACTCCGCAATTTTTCATTTTACGGATTTTTTCTTTGACCTGTTCCCATTCCGGACGGCTCAATGCAAGGTCCAAATGTTCCCTGCCTCTTCCTTCCGGCATCATCGCACCCAGAAGAATTGTTTCCGCACCCGACAATGCAGCGGCTGCAAACATATCGCAGATTTCATCCTGATTTTTCCGGGTAACGGTAATGCTGACTTCCAGTTTCCATTTGTTCTGCCGTCCGAAAGCCAGCAGTTCCAGTAAAGAATGAAATGTCCGGCCGGTTCCGGTCATTTCGCCATAACTCCGCAACCCTTGCAAACTTGTCGCAAGTCTTACCCTGTTTTCTTTGCAGAAAAAGAACATTTCTTCTGTCATGAGGGACCCGTTGGTAAAAAGAGCAAGTTTGCAGGAAGGAATTTTTTCTCTTGTAAATAATATCAGCTCCTTGAGTCCGGGAAAGAGAAGAGCTTCCCCTCCGGTAAACAGCAGATCATCCACACCTTCATCGGCGGCAAATCCAATCACTTTTTTCCACTGTTCCAGCGTGAGAGGATTCTCCCGGAGTTCCGGAAATTCATGCCACAAACAATAACAGTAAGGACAATTGAAATTACATTCAGGAGTCAATTCCAGCATCAGTTGATGCGGAAATTGTTCCGGCTTGTTCCATATCAGAAGAGAAGACACTTTCATTCTCAATTATTTTTTGTAAAATCCTGCCACGGGATATTGACCGGCGCACGGTCTGTGATGATGCTGTCCACATGCAAAAGCAGAGGATAATCGGCAAGATTGATTTTTTCCTGTTCCGCCTGAATACGCAATGCTTTCGCAACGCGTCCGGCAACCACCAGAGATTCCAGTGTAACGCCCTGCAATTTTTCCAATGATTCGTCAATGGAATATCCTTCTCCGAGAAGAATTCCCACTTTCCGGGTACGTCCGCCATAGACTGTCACATACAAATCTCCGATACCGACATAGAAACTTTCATCAGTTCCGCCGAGATGGTTCACGAGACTGTGCATTTCTCTTGTTGCCTGCAGGAACACACCTGCCTGAGAGTTGTAATGCAGTTCTTCTTTTCCGCAGCGTTTGAAGTTTTCTCCGATGGTCAATGCGATTCCGAGAGCATAACCGTTTTTCAATGCAACAGCAGATTCCACACCCATTACATCGGTGGTTGCGATTACATGATAATAACTGGTTTCCATCATCTTTTTCAAACGTTCCAGCGTTGCCATATTTTTGCCGCAAAACGCCACCAGAGTCTGGTCATGGGCAACAAGTTCATAACTGGTGCAGGGACCGCCGATGGCACACAATTCATTATCTTTGTTCAGAGCATCCAGTTTTGTCTGCCAGAAATCCGGATAGGAAATCAAAGAGCCGTCTTCCTGACACAGCAGCCCTTTTGTGACGGACAGAACAGGCACTCCGGCAGGCAGGATAGGCAGAACATTTTCAGCAAACCAGTCCACGCCGAAAGAACTGACACCGCAAATAATGAGATCGCTCTCATTCAGGATCCCGGCACATTCTTCAAACTGATAATATTCCACTCCTTCCGGAAACGGACGGTCAAATTTCAGATGCTGTCCGGTTTTCCGGCAGGCATCAATGATTTCCCTGTCCAGCGGAGTTCCCACCAGACGGACAGTATTTCCATTTTCTCTTGCCGGAAAAGCGAGAGCGGACCCCATCATTCCGGAACCGATAATCGTGATAATGCTCATTTTTCTTTTCCTTATTTTCCAAATAATTTTTTTATCAGCCGGGAAATAGCGGATGGTACAGGCTCAACTCTACTTCCCATCATGGGTTTGCATTTCAGCTCTTCCTGTAAGTTTTCAGCTTCTTTCCGGAGCTTTTCTCTATCTTCCCCAAATTCAGGTCCCAGATAGATTCCGGAACGATAACCACGTCTTTCTTTATTTTCAGGTTCATCAGAATTTACAAGATTCTCAACAGGCTTGTTTTCTGCAACACGTTCTGCGATTTCCTGCTGCTTTCTTTTTTCCTCTTCAGACAACTGCATAATGTCACCTCATTTTTTCAGTATCACAAGATGATGTACTGCACGGCTCATTGCGGTATAAACGCCGTTTTTATTCCAGCGGGGATCTGCTTCATCCACTTCCAGAAGGATAACAACTTTGGATTCACACCCTTTATATTTCATGTACGTATAAAAACTGACTTCTTTCGCACCGATTTCAGCTTGCCGGTTCACAATCGTATAGCGTCCAACAACCGGATTTTCACCGAGACAGCTGTGTTCCATGGAGTGACCGCCGAGAATAACAATATCTTGCAGCGGCACCATTTCCTGAAGAATCAGACGGTCCAGTTCTTTTTCCAGATTTTCTCTGCAATTTCCGTTAAAAATGCGGACATCTGAACCGAGAGGCGAAGACTCCATGATTTCTGCATTGTTTGCCAGATACGGCTTCATTTGTTCAAAGATTTTCTTGGTGTTCCGGCAATTCTTTTTCAAGACGATCGGCGGTAATCCGAAGTCCGGCAGATAAAGTTCTTTTGTAAAAATATTCTGTTCCGGATCGTAAAAGATATAGAAGTTTCCATTTTCTTCCGGCAGCAGAGAGATCACATCCCAGGCGGCACGTTCAAAATCCTGCCCCTCATCAACGACTACTGCATCGAACTGCAGATTTGTCTGTTCCAGATAAGTCCGGAGCATTTTCGGCAGCACGATACTGTACATTCGCGGATCATTCCGGTATTTTTCCACCTGGTCAGCCGGAACTTTCAACCGTTCAATACAAAATTCAAAGAATGCGGCAGCCGTGATATTGAATTCGTTTTTTGTCGCTTTTTTCAAGTATCTTGCAAGCAGATGGTTGTAACAGAGAAGCAAAACACGTTTTCCCTGTACAGCCAGACTTTGTGCTTTCTTCAATGCCATAATTGTTTTTCCGGAACCCGCACAGCCTTTGATCTGAAGCCGCGGAAAAAGTTCCAGCGCAGAAAGCAGTTCGCACTGCTGTTCCGTAAAACGGAAAAATTGCTGTTCTTCCACACCGATCCGCTCAAACAGACGTTTCCCGTATTCAAAAAACGGAGAAAGGATGCGCATGACATCTTCCACCGGAATTTTTCCATAAAGATTCGAGGGTATCTGAACATCTGAAAGAATCCGTTCAGCGAACATCTCAATATAAGCCAGCCCGTCTCCGGTCAGTACGATTCCATGAGCTTCCGCCGGCCAGACTTCCTGAGCGGTACAGCCCGGAAAACAAACGGCATGAGCAAATTTCAAAGGAATTTCCTGATCAAGTCCTTCCTGCAGCAGACGCATTACGGCATATTTATTCCGCTTTGCCTGTTCTACCGGATTGATTGGGCGGTCTTCCTGATACCATTGCCCGTGACGGTAGGAAATTGCACCGCCTTTAACTTCCAGAATCAGAATTCCTTTTTCGGGATGATACAAAAGAAAATCAATCTCCCCATCCCATAATTTTCTGTTCAAATCCCGGGTGATATAATCAAAGGAATGAAAAACATACCATGAATCCGGCAGATATTTCTGCAATTCGCCGAATACGATTTGTTCCGACATGGGACGCCGGCTGAGATCACACTCCTGAGGTATCATAATTGCCATAGTTCAAATTCTCCGTATTTTGTGGTAATATATATGGAATAATTATACTTTTCAATTACTTTTTTCAATTTTTTGCTTCAAAATTCAATATTGTTAATTGAAAAAAATCTGAAAAAAAATCT
>JAFVTF010000065.1 GCA_017503375.1 Lentisphaeria bacterium
TCCGGGGATCAAAGTTACTAACGGAATTCCGGAAAGAAGAAGTTTTTGGATCTGCTTCTGGAGCTTTTTTTGGTTATTGGAAAGTTTCATGATTCGGTTCCTCCTGAATTTTGATACAATATAATTCATCAATGAATAAAAATCAACTTCTGAACAATTTATTTTTTTCAGGGTCTGAATCAACGGGGAGAAAACAAAATGCAATTATTTATCCTGGATGAAATTCCGGAACGGGCTGCCGGAATGCTTTGCGACAGTCATTTGCGGAAAATGTGTTTGGAAACTGCACAGATTCTTTCCTCGGTTTTATATCGTCGGGGCAGGGCAGTTCCGGAACAGCTCCCGAAACCTTATAATCCGTCTCATCCTGTGATCCGGGCTGTTGATACTCCTGAAAAAATCTGTTGGGTGAACCGTTACAATATGGCATTGCACCGGGAATATTTCCGGCGGTTCGGGAAACGTCATGCTTATTATTCCTTCTGCCGGATTTACCGGAAACAGTTCTGCTGCACAGCAATTCCGTTAAGAAAAGATGATTTGACGTTTGCACGAGATTTCAAAGACATTGAAATCAGTGAACCGGATATTGTTCTGGCTTACCGTGAGTATTACCGATATAAAAAGAAAAAGCTCCGGAACTGGAAATATACCAACGCTCCGGAGCCGGATTGGATCAAGGAAAATCAGATTTCAAAATCAGGATAATTTCTGAGAATGAAACTGGTCAGCGGTGTGGGATCATCCAAACCATGAGGATGATGTCCGTAAAGGTCTCTGCGGATGATCTCAATATCACCGCCGGCAGCTTTGATGCGTTCTTCCAGAACGTCAATATTTGTTTCCGGAATCACAGACAGATCCTGTCCGCTGCGGATCACAAGCATAGGAATCTTCGCTTCGGCAATGGGAAGATAATTGTTCAGCGGATTCTTGGGGTGATTTCTTAACCCTTCAATATCCTGAACATTGTAGGCAACCAGATGTTTGGCATATTCAGTTCTTGCAAATACAGCAAGCTGTTCGGGAAGATATTTCTGTTCAAGACGTTCAGCCGTGAATGCAAAAGAACAAACCGGAGCATCCAGATACATTACACCGACCGTTTCCGGGTGTTCAGCAGCCCAACGGAGGGAGAACAAACCGCCGTAGCTCATGCCGATCAATGCAGCTTTTTTATGAAAATGCATTTTCTGAAGCATGTCATAAAACTTTTCCAGCTTCTTCACGCCTTCATCATTCATGTAAGTGGAAAACACATCCAGATGTACATGATGGAATCCGCGGTCCAACAGCTGCAGGGCAGGGGTTCTCGGAACAAAAGCTTCAGCCCATTGCAGACACCAGCTCCAGGGCAAGCCGGGGGCCGGATGCGGCGGTTCCACGATAAAACCTTTGCAGCCATCCAGTTCAAAATTGTGACGGCGATAGCCATACCATTCGACGACTTCACCTTCGGGGTAAGCTATATTTTTTTTGCTTTGAAACGCATATTTTTCAGTCCCGGCGGACTTCAAACTTGAGTAAGACATACCACGTTCTGCCATGTTGCAACTCCTTATATAATATACAGGTTAAAGTCAGATATAATATACCCCTGTTCCAGACATTTTCAATCTGAAACAGGGGCAAATGTTTGAAAAAGACCTTCTTATTTTCGTTTTCGCTTGAAATTGAAGTCCCATGCTTCCGTCACAGGTTCCACCATTTCCGGTTCCGGCGGAGCTTCCGGTTCCAGTTTCTGAGAGAGACCGCAAAGTATTGCATTGACTTCGTTCCCTGTTTCCGGAGCACAGTTGGTGGTTGACGCTTCGTACCCCCCGCCTGTCACAGGATCAAATGCATCAAGTGTCGGAACATAATAGTTGATATATGACAGCTGAGAGAACCAGGTGTATGGGAATTTCGATTGAGCCTTGAAATCAAGCGCATACTGAGCAAACATTTCATTGGGAGTGGAACCGATCAGCAAGGGTCCGATCTGCAAAACAGCAATCTCACCTTCCGGAGAAGGATTGGCTTTCATTACAATATCTGACATAACAACAGTACATGCATTCAGATATTCCGGAGATTTTTCATAAACTTTAATTTTTTCATAAGCCTCACGAACTGCTTCCGGCGGGTCTTTCCGCAGTTTGTAGTGATATGTGTCACTGAGATATTTCAGAGTTTGAACAGGACCTTTATCGGATGTTGCAAGGACCTTGACGGCTTCTGCTCCGACAGCTCTGCCGAGTTTTGTTGCAATGGGGCGGCCGACATCTTTTTTCAAGCTCATATTATCAATCTGAGTGACATCTCCGGAGGCTCCGTTGATATAGACAGCACCAATTTTTTCGCCGAAGACAGCGCGGACAGTCTGAAGAGCAATTCCCGGAAAATCTGCGGAAATGCCTTCCAGATTGATACAGGCATGGCAGGAAAAATTCAGAACAAATCCGAGCAGTTCATCGGAATCTTTTTTCCAAACGCCCATCACTCCGAGCTGATCATCCACAGGTCCGGCATAACCGACTGATTCCGGATTCCCTTTCCCTGCATGGGTTTTAACGGTTCCATCTTTCATCCGGATCCGGCGGTTGAAAATCAGATTTTCAACTTTTCCGCAGCCGAAAGAAAAATCAACATCCTGCAGATTGTCAAAGGCAAACATGACGGCTGTAATCGTTTGTCTCAAACAGGTTTCATAATAAACAGGATCGTGACAGGATTTTTCTTCCAGTACGATTCTGCGGATGATTGGGTCTGCCTCATCAATTCCGGGGAATTTGTCTCTCAGAAAACCACCTTTGTGGGTGTGTGATGCGCTGTTGATCACGTGGATTCCAGGAAGAGAATCTTTCAGTTTTCTCAGAAAACGCGGACCGCAGCCCAGGGAATCCATACCGATCAGGACGGCCTTTTCCGTTCCGTCTGAAAGAGCTATGGCTCTGACTTTCAAAGGATCGCAGATCTTTTTATTCTGAACTTTGTGAAAACCTCCCGGAGTATCTGCCAGATAATGAGGGGTTATATCACATTCGTAAAAACCGGCTTGCAGCATTTTTATTTTTCTCCTGATTAAAAATTGTTGCGGACTTTGACGGGTTTACCTGTTTTTGCGGATTCTATTGCGGCACAGCAGGCAGCAACTGTTCTGGCGCCTTCTACAACACTTGCATGGTTGTCTGCTCCGCGGAGAACAACATCTGCCATCAGTTTGACCTGCATTTCCACATTATGGTTGTTAACCTCAACCGGAATATCAATAAACGGCGTTGCATCCTGATCTGAATCATAGAACGGAACGCTGGAAAGCTGGATTTTCGGACTCAGATTGTCGCAAATAATTGTTCCTTTTGTTCCATAGAAAACACTTCGCATCGTATAAGGACGGGATAATCCGATGGAACACATTACTTTCCCGATGACTCCGTTTCTGAATTTATAAAGACAGAAGTAGGAATCAAAATCAACGGGCCAGTCAGCCAAACCTTTTTTTGTGCCGTAAGCAAATGTTTCATCCGGAAGATCATCCACTGCCCAGCGGAGAAAATCGACAGCGTGGCATCCGCCTCCGAGCAGGGGATCTCTGCGGGCATCTTTCCGCCAGTTGTCAATTCCTCCGACATGACGGTAATTGTGAGCATATTCTGTTTCAGCCATAAAGAGCTCTCCGATATCACCGCGGGCAATCATCTTTTTGGCAAGAATAAACGCCGGAGTATAACGTGTCGGATGAGCGATCATGAAATGATTACCGGTTTTTCTGACAGCATCAGCAATGGCAGACGCTTCGTCAAGATCCAATGTCATAGGCTTTTCACAGAGCACATGCTTTCCGGCTTCCAGCAAGGCAATGGATTGTTCTGCATGAAAATAATCGGGACTGGCAACAGAAACCACGTTGACATCATCCATTTTCAGAATTTCTTTGTAATCATGAATGAGACGGACATTTTCAACAGGGTATGCTTTCATGCGGCGGTCGATCTGTGCTTGATTCGGATCACAAATGCAAAGCAAATTATAATCCGGGCATTGATGATATGCCTTGATATGACGGATTCCTTCTCCGGCTCCGATGACAGCGGCTCCTAATTTCTTTTCTGACATTTTTTTATTCTCCTTGTTGACAAAAATAACTTTTAATGTTATTGTAATATAGAGTATTTCTTCGCATAAAGCAAGAGATAAGAAACAAAAAATATCCGGAAAGATTTGTCAAAAATAATGAAAACACATCATAAAACAGAAGGAAACATTAAAAACGTCAAATATTTTGACGATTTGAAAATAACTGCAGCTTTTCACCGGAAGTTTCCCTGTGAGATCATCCATCGCCGGACACCGCTGAGAAGAGGTGCTTTTTCTCTGGAACTGATTCTGAACGGAGACGTCAACCTTTATCTGGATGATCAGAAATACCGATTGACTGCGCCTTGCTTATTCTGGATAGGAGATCATCATCAGACTTTTCAATTCGAGTTGATTCCCGGAGAATGTTATGACCACTACTGGATTGATTTTTTCGGAGATCGCGGACGGCGGATTTATGAATCTCTCTGCGAAGCGTTTCCGGGTCCCTGTCTTCCGGTACATTCCTTAAAAAATATACTCCAAATCTTTGAGTATTTTTCCAAAGAATTCAAATTGGCAAAAACTCCGGCATCGAAAGGTGATGAAGTTGTTCTGATAGAACAGTTGGTTTCCGAAGTGATCAAGCAGGGCGATCGTTCAGCTGAATCCGGACAGGATATTTACAGAATAGAAGAGCTGGCGGAGAAAATCCGAAAATCCCCGTTTGAAAAATATGATTTGAAAAAACTCGCTGAAGAACGGAAACTTTCTTACATTCATTTCAGAGCATTGTTCAAGGATAAAACAGGAAAATCCATACGGCAGTTTATCCTTGCAAGTCAAATGCAAACGGCCGGCGATTTGCTGAAGAACCGGGAATTCCGGATCGGAGAACTTGCGGAATATTGCGGTTATCCGGATATTTCATCTTTCACCAGGTCATTCAAACGGTATTACGGTCTTTCACCAAAACAATGGTTGCTGTCAGAAAATACATAACGAGGCAATTTCAAAAGTCTTCAAAAATGTCTGAAAATTCTTGCAGAGATCTGAAAATGGAACGTTTTCGGCGGTTACTCTTCCTCCTTTGCTGAAGCTATGGAGGACAAGTTGAGCAGCCACACTCAAACTACCATTTCCATTTCATCAGCAATCTCTTTTCAGCCAAATTTTGCCGGACTTTTGAAATTACCTCATAACAACTTTATTTTTCATTGACGGAACTTGAAAAAGACGTTTTTTTGAGATATATTAATGAATCCAAAAAAATGTTAGGAGGCTAAGACTGTAAAAATCAACCATGCAGTCTCATAAACAATGGAAGATTTGCAAATCAACTGGCGGAAAAATCTGGCGTTTGTCTGGGCTTCACAGTTTCTGGCTATGGCAGGATTCGGCTGCTGTATGCCGTTTATTCCGATGCTTCTCAGAGATAATCTCGGGGTTGCTGACGAAAATCTCCGGGGACTTTATGTCGCAATCTATCAGTTCTGCGGAATGTTGAGTCTTTGTATCGGGACAGCGATCTGGGGATTGCTTGCAGACCGTTTCGGACGGAAAATTATGCTCCTCCGGGCGGGGTATTGTGCTGCATTTTTCTATCCGTTGTTGGTTTTTGCTCCGAATTATATAACACTGCTCTGCATCCGTTTTGTTACTGCGTTTTTTTCCGGAACCGTCAATCCGGCACAGACCTTGCTGGTCAGTAATACTCCGTCAGACAAACATGGTTTTGTTCTCGGAACGTTGAGTACTTCTTTGTGGAGCGGAAATATGACCGGATATCTGCTGGGCGGTGTGATTGCGGAATATTTCGGATATACAGCTGCATTTCTGTGCTGCGGGGGAATGTATCTCGTGAGCAGTCTTCTTGTTCACTGTTTTGTCCGCGAACGGTTCGTCAGACCGGAGAAAGGTTCCGGAAAGAAAAAAGAAAAATTCAGATGGAAAGAATGGGCAACTCCCGGAGTTGTCTGTATTTTTATTCTGTTTATGATTATGGGAATTTCCCGCAGAATCGATCAGCCGTTTATTGCCATGCTGGTTGAAACAGTCAATGGTCTCGACAAAGCGAAACTTTTTACCGGAATTGTCAATGCCGGAGCCGCTGTCGGCGGTGTTGTGTCCGGAGTTCTGATCGGATGGCTTTGCGATAAGTATTCTGTTTACCGTCTATTGATTCCGGTCCTGTTGTTGAGTGTGATTACCATGACAATTCACGCATTTTCACCCAATGTGTGGACATTGATCATCAGCCGTTTTTTTGTTTATTTTGCAGCCGGGGGAATTCAACCGATTCTTCAGATCATGATTTCCCGGATCACAGCACCGGAATTGCGTGGAAGTTATTTCGGTCTGACAGCAAGCATCAATCAGATTGGAGGATTGGTTTGTTTTGCTCTGAGCGGAGTTGTTGCATATTTTCTGAATGTCCGCTGGATTTTCCTTACAGCAGCAATATTCTGTCTGCTTATGATTCCTGTAGCAATCCCCGCAATCAAGAATTGCCGCAAGGAAGAAATCCGTTTTCAGACTGAATTGGAGCCTGTAGAAGAGTCAAACGGAAAATAAACAGTATTTTTCTCATTCAAAAGGCTTTTCCTGAACTTGAAAAAAACAAGAGATAGGTGTAAATTATACCAAAGAGAGTAATTGGTTCTGATATCTCTCATAAATTCAGCGTCTCTGAGGAATTATACGATGAATAATACAAACGCAATTTTCTTTGAACATTTGGTCATCGGAAGCGGTCTTGCCGGATTGACTTCGGCGTTGATGCTTGCAGAAAAATCAGAAGGCAGAATTGCAGTTGTCACAAAAGGGAAAGTGGATATCTGTAATTCCCGTTTGGCACAGGGCGGAATTGCCTGTGTCTTGGATGAAGGGGACTCTTTTGATGAACATCTGGCTGATACTCTGACAGCAGGAGATCATCTTTGCAATGCGGCGGCAGTCCGTGAAATTGTTGAAGCCGGACCGGAAAAAATCAAGTGGCTCAGAGAACTTGGAACGCATTTTACAACCCGCGGCGAAGTCGGGGATGAAACGCCGGATCATCAGGATGAATTTCATTTGGGCAGGGAAGGCGGACATCACAAGCGGCGTGTTATTCATGCCGGAGATATCACCGGAGAAAACGTTCATAATTCTCTGATTGCGGCTTGCCGTGCCAATAAGAAAATTACAATTCTGGAAGATCATGCGGCGATTGATCTGATTACCAGCCGCAGACTTGGCTGGATCGGCGAAGATCAATGTCTGGGAGCTTATATTCTGGATGCCAATTCCGGAGAAGTGAAAACTTTTGTTGCGTACAGTGTGATCGTTGCAACAGGCGGAGCCGGCAAGGTTTATCTTTACACAAGTAACTCTGATATTGCTTGCGGAAGCGGTGTGGCAATGTGCAGCCGCGCATTTGTTCCGGTGGCAAATATGGAATTTTTTCAGTTCCATCCGACCGTTCTTTATCACAGAAATGCGAAATCATTTCTGATCAGTGAGGCTCTCCGCGGTGAAGGCGGGATTCTGAAAGTGCCGGATGGAAAAGGAAATCTTGTCACGTTCATGGAAAATTATCATGAAATGGCGAGTCTTGCGCCCAGAGATGTGGTAGCAAGAGCGATTGATAACGAATTGAAGCGCAGGGGCGTTCCCTGTGCCTATCTTGATATGACTGCAATTCCCAGAGATTTTCTGGTAAAGCGGTTCCCGAATATCTTTGAAAAATGCATGGCTGTGGGCGTTGATATGTCCAAACAGCCGATTCCGGTTGTTCCTGCGGCACATTATTGCTGCGGCGGTGTGAAGACTGATGTCAACGGTTATACCGGTGTCAAAGGTTTGTATGTCTGCGGTGAAGCCGGCTGTACCGGACTGCATGGAGCAAACCGTCTGGCATCCAACAGTTTGCTGGAAGCGCTGGTTGTTCCGGATTTTGCAGCAAAACACATCATGGAACACTATGAGGATCTCAAAAATGAGCGTCCGGCAGGTGTGGTTCCTGTATGGCACAGCGGTCAGGCAAAAGATTCTGATGAACAGGTCGTGATCGAACATAACTGGGAAGAGATCCGGCGTTTTATGTGGGACTATGTTGGAATTGTCCGCACGAATAAACGTCTGGAACGCGCCAAGGCCCGTGTTTCCATGATCCGTAACGAGATCGACAAATATTATTGGGATTTCCGGATCACCCGGGAATTGATCGAACTCAGGAATCTGGCAACTGTGGCAGAATTGATCATTGATTCAGCTCTTGAACGGAAAGAGAGCAGGGGACTTCATTACAATTCCGATTATCCCGAACGGAATGCAGCACTCGATGGTGTCGATACAGTGATAACGAGAAGACCTTTCAGACAATGAATTTTCAGCCCCAAATTGCCCCCCATATAACAGGAATCATCGCAGAACTGCAGGCCGCCGGATATGAAGCTTATCTGGTTGGCGGTGCTGTGCGTGATTTTCTCTTGCAGAGACAGCCCAAAGATTATGACATTTCCACTTCAGCCACGCCGGAAGAAGTGAAAAAAGTTTTCCGGAAAAACCGGGTTATGATCATCGGAAGACGGTTCCGTCTTGTTCATTTTTATCATGGAAACGAGATTATTGAAATCAGCACGTTCCGGAAAAAACCGGAGCCTGTCAGTGCCGCAGAACGTCCGAAAAAAGTTCAGGATGCTCCTGAAAATATGATTTTCCGTGATAATGAATTCGGAACTGTTCAGGAAGATGCGGAACGGAGAGACTTTACCGTTAATGCTCTCTTTTACGATCCGGTCAATGATAAACTTTTTGATTTTACCGGAATGGGTGTGGAAGATATCAAAAACGGGATCGTCCGCGCAATCGGAGTCCCGAAAGTCCGGTTTGAAGAAGATCCTGTCCGTATCCTCCGGGCTTTGAAGCTGGTTGGACAATATGGGTTTACATTGGAGAAGGAAACTGCAGAAGCACTTCAGAATTCCATTGAGCTGATCAAACTGGCATCTGAATCCAGAATAACTTTGGAAATGGAAAAAGTTTTAAAGAATCCCTACGGTGAAAAAATTCTCGAAGCATTTCACAATAATGGTTTTTTGAAATATTTTATGCCGGAGATTGATTCTCACTGGGATCATGAAGATATGGAATTCATCCGTGATATTCTGACAAAACGGAATGAACGGATACGGAATGGCGAGTACCGGGAAAGTATCTCTCTTGCATTGTCTGTTTTCGCCTATCCTTCCGCTGCCAGATGGATTGCTTCAGCGAAAAAGAAAACAGTTCAGACAAAAGCATTCCGTATGGAGATCGAAGATTTGGTTTCTTCCTTTTTCCTGCCGCAGCATCCTACACGGAGAGCCATCGGAGCCGCTGCCAGGACATTGCTGCTTCAGCCGGAATTTGCCTCCAATGACCCGAAAGTTCAGGATGATTTGAAGCGGCATCCCGGCTATGCACATGCAAGAGAACTTGCATTTATCCGGAATTCGATAAGACCTTTCCGGGAAGATTTTGAAGAAGTATTTCCGCCATCGCATAAAGAATACCGCAGTCATAAACGGAACCGGAAACGGAAAAGAACATAACAGGAGAAACTTATGCCGACCGCCCCGACAGATTGGAGTTCGATCATTTACAAAGGTGCAGAATCCGATGAGCTGGATTACAAAGCTGCACAGAACTGGAATGAACTTTCAAGAGGCGGCAGAGCCAAGTTTGTCCGGCATTGTCTGGCTCTGGCAAATACAAAAGGCGGTTATGTCGTCGTCGGGGTAGGGGAAGATTCCAATGGACGCCCCGTTGATTTTACCGGTTTGACGGAAGAGCAGAGCAAGTCTTTTGATCCTACTTCAGTCGGGAATTTTATCACCCGTTTTTCAGATCCTCCAATTGATTTTACGTTGGAACGTCCAGTTGTCGATGGAAAATGTTATGCTGTTTTTGCCGTCAAACCATTCAAAGAACTCCCGCATGTCTGTCCGTCCAATTGCGAAGATGAACTGTTGAGAGGTGTTTTTTATATCCGCACGAAAGATGCATCCAGCCGTCCGGCATACCGGGCGACGGAATTGCATGGAATCATTCAGCGGGCATTGCGGAATCAGCGGGAGATGCTGGGCAGAATGCTGCGTGGAATCCTTTACGAAAATAAACTTGCGCCGACCAATGATGTTTCCGATGCTTCATTTTTTTCGGAAGAACTGCTCCACTCCAGGATGTTCTTTAATAAACATGTCAAATCCAAACCGGGAAGTTACCGGATGGAATTTTATATTCTTCCGGAAAAATATAAAGAGGATCGCAATACGCTGCCGGAGCTCCGGAATGCTGCGGATAATGCTGTTTTACTTTATCCAGGCGGCGATACACTTTCTGATATGGATTTCTCTGACAGTTATTTTACGAACACAAGTTTACGCGGTTTCAACAATTCCGGCTGTGTGATGATGCAGCTGTGGCGTTCCGGGATGCTGCATTTTATCGGAGAATTTCCGCTTAGTAATGATGGCAAAGTTCCTTTCCGGAGGTTGAGCGAATTTATCGCCCGTTCTGTTGTTTTTGCATCTCAATATTATACTGCTTTGGGCTATACGGATGAGCTTCTTACGTTGAATTTCCGTATGGAAAAAAGTGAGGATTTGATTCTTGCTGACGGGAAATCTCCGGATGGGCGTTGCCGGATTCCTGAAATTCAGATCAAACAGGAACGTTCTGTTTCTGATCTTGCAAGCGGGAAGGAAAATCATGCCGCAAGACTTCTCCGGTCTGCATCAGAACGGTTTAATTTCGAGCCTCCGTCAGAGAGTTATTTTCTTAAAGAAGTTCAGGAATCTCTGCAAAGGTGAATTTTTTTTCAAAAAAAGTGCATGATAGTATGAAATAATTGCTGTTCTGCATTGAAAAAATGCCGATTCGGGTGTATATTTCTGTGTATTTAAAAACTAAATCCAATTTGGGAGATACGAATGGATTACAGAATTGAAATGATGGTCAAGCCCCAGTGGCATGATGCCCGTGGAGCCGCAGTGCTGGAAAAAATCCGCAACTTCTTCAAAAAGGAAGTTCAGGATCTCCGTACCCGTGACGTGTTCACCGTTTCTGCTGATATCACAGCAGAGCAGGCTGATCAGATCGGTCACGAACTCTCCAACCCCGTTTTGCAGAACTACCTCGTCGGCGAAAGTTCTTTGCCGGAAGGCGTTAACTTTGTCGTTGCCGTCGGATTCCGTCCCGGTGTGACTGACAATGTGGCAAGAACCGCCCGCGAAGCAATCGGCGATATCATCGGCCGCCGTCTTGCCGCAGGGGAAGATGCTTACAGCTCCGTGGAATATCTTTTCACAGCCCCCGCTTTGAATATCGAAGATATCAAAGAAATTGCTGACGGCTTGCTCGCAAACAAACTGATCGAAACTGTCACCGTTATGACCGCTGATGAAGTCAAAAAGAACGGTATGCCTTTGAATAAACCTGTAGTCAACGGCGTTGGCGGCGGTGAAGTCCGCACCATTAACCTGAGCGTTTCCGATGAAGAACTGGTCAATATTTCCAAAAAAGGAACATTGGCTCTGACTCTTGAAGAAATGAAATCCATCCAGAACTACTTCCACAGTGCTGAAAACCGTGAAAAATACGGTCTCACCAAAGAACCCACCGATGTGGAACTGGAAGTCCTGGCTCAGACCTGGTCCGAACACTGCAAACACAAAATCTTCAGTGCTGAAGTTGAATATACCGATGAAGACGGCAAGAAAGAAACCTTTGTTTCTCTCTACAAAACCTTCATTAAAAACGGTACAAAAGAAGTTGCAAAGAAGATCGATTGGCTCGTTTCTGTCTTCACAGACAATGCCGGAGTGATCAAGTTCAATGATAAATTCGACCTTGCTTACAAAGTCGAAACCCATAACAGTCCCTCCGCTCTTGACCCCTACGGCGGCGCTATGACCGGCATTGTCGGTGTGAACCGCGACCCCATGGGAACAGGGCAGGGCGCAAATCTTCTTCTGAACGTCTGGGGTTACTGTCTCGGCTCCCCGTTCACTGACCCCGAAGATGTTCCGGAAGGTCTTCTCCACCCGCGCCGTCTCCGTGATGGCGTTCACAAAGGTGTGATCGACGGCGGTAACCAGAGCGGTATTCCTTATGCTTCCGGCTGGGAACGTTTTGACAAACGTTATATCGGTAAACCCCTCGTTTACTGCGGTACATTGGGAACGATTCCCCGCAAGTGCGGTAAAGTCGATGGCTGGACAAAGACCATCAAGCCCGGCGACCTTATCGTTATGGCTGGCGGAAGAATCGGAAAAGACGGTATCCACGGCGCAACATTCTCCAGTGAAGAGCTGCACAAAGACAGTCCCGTTCAGGCTGTTCAGATCGGTGACCCCATCACCCAGAAAAAGATGTCCGACTTCATGTATGAAATCCGTGACAAAAACCTCTATCGTTTCGTGACCGATAACGGGGCAGGGGGACTTTCCTCCTCCGTCGGGGAAATGGCTGAAGTTTGCAACGGCTGTGTGATGGATCTTGCAAAAGCTCCGCTCAAATATGCCGGAATGAATCCCTGGGAAATCCTGGTTTCCGAAGCTCAGGAACGTATGAGTTTCGCAGTACCGCCGGAAAATATCGACGAATTCCTCGCGGCTGCAAAAGCACGCGATGTGGAAGCTACAGTTCTCGGTGAATTCACTGATGACGGTCTCTTCCGTATGCTTTATAATGACAAGACCGTTGCATGCATCGAAATCAAATTCATGCATGAAGGTCTGCCCCAGATGAAGCTCAAAGCAAAATGGGAACCTCCGAAGTTTGAAGAACCCTGTCTCAAAGACAGAAATCTCAAAGATGATGTTGTTAAGATTCTTGGCGATTTGAACATCTGTTCCTGCGAATACAAAGCAAGACAGTATGACCACGAAGTGAAAGGTTTGAGTGTGATCAAGCCTTACACCGGAGTCAAACGCGACGTCATGCAGGATGCTACAGTTTACATGGCAGAACCCCTCGGAAAAGAAGGTATCGTTCTTACTTCCGGTATGCTCCCCAGCTACAGTGATATCGACACCTATCACATGATGGCTTCTTCTATGGACCTTGCTATCCGCCAGGCAGTTGCAGTCGGTGCAAGACCCGATCACATCGCCGGTCTCGACAACTTCTGCTGGCCCGACCCGGTCCAGAGTGAAAAGACTCCGGACGGCGAATACAAGATGGCACAGCTCGTCCGTGCAAATAAAGCGCTTTACGACTACGCTATTGCATTCTCCGTTCCTTGCGTTTCCGGTAAGGACAGTATGAAGAATGACAGTACCCGCGGCGGCAAAAAGATTTCCATTCCGCCGTCAGTCCTCTTCTCTGTTATGGGTAAGATGGATGATGTCTCCAAAGCCCGCAGTTTGGATGCCAAGTTTGCCGGTGATGCGATCTGCGTGATCGGTGATACCAAGAAAGAACTCGGCGGAAGTGAATATTTCAACATGCTCGGTTATGTCGGTAACGATGTCCCGAAGGTTGATGCTGAGCTTGCAAACAAGACCTACAAAGCATTCCATGAAGCAATTGAAAGCGGAATCCTTCACTCCTCCATGTCTCCGGCTCTCGGAGGTTTGGCAGTAGCCTTCTCCAAGATGGCAATGGGTGGACGTCTCGGTGCAAAGATCGATCTCAATGCGATCCCGAAACAGGGCGAACTTTCCGATATTGAAACTCTGTTCTCTGAATCCAACACCCGTTTTGTTGTCACCTGTGCAAAAGAAGATGTTGCGAAACTTGCCAAGATCTTTGAAGGTCTTCCCTTCGCTCAGGTCGGTGAAACCACCGCAGATCAGAACCTTGTCCTCGGCGATGTCTCCATTCCGCTCGACGAAATGGTCAAGAGCTACAAGACCACATTGGATCACATTTGATCTGACTGAAAATTGTCAATCAAGAGCATCGGCTGGAATTCCCTGCCGGTGCTTTTTTTTTTGAGAAATAACTGTAAAAACATTGCAAAAATTTTCTAACAGTGTTATATTACAAAAAGTTATCTTCAAACACATATAAAAGGAGTTGAAAATGAAAGCTGGTTTTTCTGTTGTTGATATCACCCCGGAACCCGGAATTTATCTCACCGGATACGGAATGCCGGAACGTTTGGCAACGGGTGTTCATTCCCCTTTAACAGCAACCGCGATGGTCATGAACGATGGCGAAAAAAACGCTGCAGTGATCAGTTTGGACTGGTGTTTTGTTGATTGGGAGCTGACAAAGGACATCCGGCGTGCGATTTTTGAAAAGACCGGAATTCCGGAACAGAATATCCTGCTCAGTTGTACTCATACCCATTCCGCACCGCATACAACATACATGAGAACACTTGGGAGAACAGCAGTCGATCCGGAATATAAAGGTGTGGAATATGCAAAGAACTCCATTCCTTCTATTGTAGATGCAGTTGAACAAGCCAAAGCCTCTATATGTGAAGTCTCTGCATGTTTTGCTGCCGGTAAAACTGAAACCGGAGTTTCCCGCCGCGGGATGGATAAAAATGGTATCGTATCAGGATTTATTGCTGACCCCGATGCGATTTATGACAGCAATATGACAGTTGTCCGTTTTAAGAATTCTGAAACACAAGAAGATATCGGTATCTTTATTCATTGCAGCGCGCATAATACAGCTATGGGAAGTTTTAATCGGGAAATCTCCAGTGACTGGTGCGGTGCTATGAGAAAACGGGTCGGAAAATACTATGACGTTCCGATTATTTTTATAAACGGTGCAATCGGTGATGTGGGCCCCAGAACCAACTACTGGATTTCCAGCGAGGAACAATTCGGATACAGTGCCGGGGTAGGGGACGGACCGTCCTCTGTGGAAGAAGTCGGCTATCGGGCTGCAACGGATGCCCTCACTCTCCTGCAGAATATGCGGGATTTCCGTTCTGATCTTCCCTTGCGGATGAACACGGCAACGATTGAAATGCCGCAGGAGATTCCTTATTCAGAAGCAGAAGCCGAAGTTATTATGAAAAAATATGATTCCACTGCCGAAAACAATGTGGAACCGCCGCTTGGATATCAGCTGGCAAAAATTGCGCTTCAGACATGGAAACAGCCCTTGCAGCCGACTTTATCATTTGAACAGACTGTGATTGCATTCGGACCGTTGGCAATTGCGCCGTTTCCGTTTGAGATGTTCTCTGTCTTTTCCTTGAGATTGCGGAAATTCGGACCGTTCCAGTACACTTTGCTTTGCAGCAATACCAACGGCAGAAATGGCTATTGTCCTGACCGTGGAGCTTTTGCCTGCGGCGGTTATGAACCTGAATGTCTGAAATGTATCCGTCCGTATGTTATCAAACCGGAAGCCGGAGATCTTGCAGTGGTTCAGACATTGGAATCTTTAGGGAAAATGGTTTGAACAGAGTGAACGGAGTGTACAGAGTGTACGGTGGAGTAATCGATTTTGAGATATTTTTATGTAAAGACAGGAAATAAAAAATGTCTGATTTTTCCCAAGACTTAATTTTACCATCCGGCGGTTATGAAAAATTGACTACGTTCAAGCTTGCCAAATTGATTTATGATATTACCGTTCACTTTGTAAGACTTTATATAGATAGAAAATCACGAACCTGTGATCAAATGATCCAAGCAGCCCGCAGCGGAGTGCAAAATATCGCAGAGGGATCAATAGATGCGGCAACATCCGTAAAAATGGAATTAAATTTATACAATGTTGCAAGAGGTTCTTTGATTGAGTTGCGTAATGATTATCAGGACTTTCTCAGGCAGAATAACATATCTGTATGGAGTAAAACATCTCTGTTGTATAAAGAGTTCATTACACGGAGAGTCCATACGGCGAAAGACTTCCGGGATTTTATTCAATGGGCGAACTCTTTCCCTGACAGCCCGGAATATGTGCAACACATTCCATATAAAGCAATTTTAGTCGCTAATGCGACCTTGCTTCTGATCAATTCTGCGACATATCTTTTACGATGTCAAATCAAATCCAAAGCAGATCGTTTTCTTGAACAAGGCGGATTTTCAGAACGGATGAGTCAGAAAAGACGCAGGATGCAAAAATAAAACCATCATCTCAGACAATAACGCTTATCAAAACCAATATTCCCACCGTACTCTCCGTTCACTCTGTACACTCCGTACACAATAGGGCAGGGGGGCTGTCTGATAACAAACAGCCCCCGAAAAAAGTTTATTTCGCCAGATTCTTGAAGTATTCAATGGTGGCATCCATGCCTTCATTGAAGTCATACTTGTGAACAAATCCGGTACTCTTAAGCTTGTCAATGGCAGCCATGGAGTGCTTGACATCGCCGGGACGTTCGGGCAGATAAACAACCTTGGAGGTGGAATTGACCTTTTCTTTGATCCGTTTCACCAGATCATTGATGGTAATCTTTCCGCCGTATGCAATATTGTAAACGCCTGTAAATTCATGAGTTGCCATAAAAACATTGGCTTCCACAATGTCTTTTACATAGATAAAGTCACGGGTCTGTTCTCCATCACCGAAAATGGTGATATCTTCACCGGCAACAGCTTTTGCTGTGAAAATCGGAATTGCCGCTGCGTATGCGCTCTTTGGGTCCTGACGGGGACCGAACACGTTGAAGTAACGCAGGCAGGCTGTCTGAAGACGTCCGGTCTGAGTGAACATGTTGCAGTAATATTCTCCGTCAAGTTTTGTGATGGCATAGGGGCTTTTCGGTTCCGGGATCATGACTTCCCGCTTCGGCATTTCCGGATTGTCACCGTAGATCGCCGCACTGGTGCTGAAGCAGAGCTTCTTGACTTTCGCTTCGGCAGCTTCTTCCAGAACGTTGATCATTCCGGTGTTGTTGATTTTAATACATTCGGTGATATTAAACATGGATTCCGGAACGCTGATCATTGCTGCGAGGTGGAAAACATAGTCCACTCCCTGCATTGCTTCTTTGACCGCTGCACGGTCGCAGATGTCGCCTTCGATGAACTTGACATCCAGACCATCGAGGTTCTTTTTATAGCCGGAACGGAGGTTGTCAAGAACAACGACTTCCGCTTTTCCCTGCCAATATTCTGCGATATGACTTCCGATAAATCCGGCTCCGCCTGTGATCAAAACTCTCATGCTTTATACTCCTTTGCTGTTTCTTTGACTTTCATTTTCATTGCATCCATCTGTTCTTCAATGGATTCCACAAGTTTGAACTGGGTATGGCAACGGTCGATATTGTGATTGTTCCGATGTGTCTTGAAATAGATATCTCCATCCAGATAATCTGTCAGGAAGCGGATACCGATTTCCATTGTGATCAGTTTTCCGGCGAAGGGAAGATATTCCAGTTCGACTTCATTGAGGAAGCCGTTTCCGCCGGCGAGATAACCGCGGAGCAGGGCTTCAAACATGTTGAAACGCATGGTGACTTTGCTCAGATCAGGTTCATCTTCCAGGGCAGGGGAGGTGCCTGTACGGATCATATCACCGAAGTCGTAATGAGCCAGACCGGGCATAACAGTGTCAAGGTCAATCACACAGATTCCTTCTCCGGTGAAATCGTCGATCAGAACGTTGTTGAGTTTTGTATCGTTGTGGGTGATTCGTTCCGGAATGAGCCCCTGTTTGTGAAGGTCAAGCAGAATACCGCAATCATCGCGGCGGGACATGACAAAGTCGATTTCTTTCTGAACATTCTTCACGCGGTCAAATTTATCCAGCTTGATGCTTTCTTCCAGATTTGCCAGCCGTTTCGGGGTGTTGTGGAAATCCGGAATCGTTTCGTTAAGACGTCCGCCGGGGATGTCGACAAGTTCTCCCTGGAATTTTCCGAAAGCACGGGCGGCTTCAAAAGCCTGCTTTTCTGTTTCAAGAATGTCATAAGTACGGCTGTTTTCAACGAAAACATAACAGCGCCAGAAGTTTCCATCAGGATCCTGATAGCAGTTTTTGCCATCGAGAGTTCTGATGACACGCAATGTTCTGCGGCTGCCGCCGCTCTTTCCAAGATTCTTAGAGGTCAGATGAGCTGTGACCCGTTCCACATTGTCCATAAGGGCAGGGGGATTCTTGAAAACATTGTGATTGATCCGCTGAACGGTGTAGTGAACGATTGTACCACCCTGATCAAAAGCAACCTGGTAGGTATCGTTGATATGACCGGTTCCAAAAGGAACTCCGATGATAAAATCACCGTAAACGGTAAAATGAGAACAGACGTCTCTCAGATTGTGTTTCATAAAATCACCTCAGGAGAAAAGTTTTTCGGGGTAGGCGCCTTGTCCGATGAGTTTCCGGAGACTTTCCTGAACCAGCGGCTTATCTTCGGGGTAGGTGACTCCGAACCATGCGGATTCAGAGACAAGAACCTTTGTCGTACAGCGTCCGGCTTTGACAAGGGAATCAACAACAAAAGGAATGTAGAATTCGCTCTTGAGTTCGGTTCCTTTTTCTTTGAGGAAAGCTGTGAAAAGTTCTTCCAGATAATCAAAGAGAGAATCCTGGAATCCCCACATATTCATGGAAACAACAGCTTCACCGGGGATTTCCACACTGGAACCGTCATCGAGTTTGCTGATGTATTTTCCGTTTTCCACAACGATCTTTGTATGTTCCACAACATCAACAAGATTTCCATCTTCATTTGCGGTGCAGAGTCCGCGGGAAACGGAACCATTTTCAGATGCGGTGTTTTTCATTTTGAAACCGCACATGGCGAATTCATTATTCTTGCTGGCAGTCAGGAATTTGCAAAGTTTTTCATAGCCGTCCTGACCATAAAAGTCATCTGCATTGATCACAACAAAAGGACCTTTGACAACATTTCTTGCTGCATAGATGGCGTGACCTGTTCCCCAGGGTTTCACTCTGCCTTCGGGAGCTTTGAATCCGCCGGGCAGGTCGTTCAGATCCTGAAAAGCATATTCAACAGGGACAAATTTTTCATATTTGCTGCCGATCTGCTTTTTGAATGCTTCTTCAATGTCCTTGCGAATAATGAAGACCACCTTCCCGAAATTTGCGCGCAATGCGTCAAAAACGGAATAATCCATCAGTGTTTCACCATTCGGTCCCATCGGATCGAGCTGTTTCAATCCGCCATAACGGCTTCCCATTCCGGCAGCCAATAATACCAAGGTCGGTTTCATGTTTTTTACCCTTTCTTGCTGATTTGTTGATAAGTTTGATGATATGTCTGTAAGATATCACGATTTTTGTGAAAAATCAAATTTTCAAGCCTCTATTTTTAATGTGGGAAATTTACATCTCAGGTCCCAGTGTTTTTTATATCAACACATGCCCTGCCCACAATTTTCTGCAGAAAAAACAGATACCTTGGCCCATCGTTCGTTGTGATGCAGATGTGGATTTTATCAAAAATACTGTAGACTGAACCCGTCTGTGAATATCTTTGACAATTACACACACTTTATGAAAATGTTATTAACATTTTATTGACATCGTCTTGTTATAATATATATAATAGTTTAACAGTAAATGAATTACGATTATAAAACAGCACCCCTGCTCTAATATGCGACTTAACATAATATATATTATGCGACGTTGGAGATATTATATTTTCACCCTCCTTCTATTGTCAACTGTCTGGAATGGCTGCGAAAAAAAAATGATTTCGAGGTTTGCAGATTTATATTTAAGAAATGGTACTCATGAAAAATAAGGTCTGATTATCGGGAAGAAATAACAATACACATCCCCTGCCCGATATGCAATCAAAGATGTGGAATAAGAATTTCTGATAAAAATCAGTTTTCGTGATTATGAAAAGAAATGAAAATAAAATCGGAATTCCGGGCAGGGTATTTGTTGGAACGTTTCACACCGGGAATCCAGATAATCTCTCCGGCGGCATCACAAAGAACCGGATATGATTCTCTCAAGGGAGCAGGGATGCCGGATTCTGAAAGATACTTCTTAACTGATTCAGATGTATTTCTGCCAAAAGCTGTTATTTTATCGCCGGGATTGATTTGGCGAATTACCAGGGGAAGGGGCAATGATAATGCATCGAACACCGCATTTTCAACACCGTTACCCTTCCCCACGGGATTTTTTTCGATCTGGAAACGATAGGATAAAAATTCAATTTTTTCATTATTTTCCGGATTCCAGCTGATGGAGTCCGCTTTTCTGTGATCCACCAGAAAAAGGTTTTCCGTACCTATGAATAATGAAAAATCCGGCAAGTCCGGGAATTGCAATTCAGCATACCCCAGCCCTTGCGGTTTGGCGATCAGATTTTCAAAGCGGCTCAACAAATGGTGTCCAATGATAACATTTTTTCCGGTTTTTTCGGATAAAAACAGCCGGAATATGCGGCAAAGGATTGCCTGAGGCAGATCTTTCCAGTTGGAAACCAATGCAGGATTCATTGATTTGAATATGATTTGTGCTTGATGATCAAGGTATTCTGCATCACTGTGCAGATTGTTCAAAGAACGTAAAAGACCATCTTTTCCATAGGGAAACTTTTCATATAATGATGGAAGAATTTGGTTTCTCAGAAAATTCCGTCCGTAATCAGATTCGAGGTTTGTGGCATCTGTTCGCCATTGAAGTCCCCTGCCCTTCAAGAAAGATTCGATTGAATTCCGGGACGTTGATAAAAGAGGTCTGATAATTGCAATATCATTATTCTCAGTGAATTGCGACAATGAAGTCAGTCCGGAAACATTTGAACCGCGCATCAATCGCAGAAAGAGATTTTCGATTAAATCATCAGAATTATGCCCCAAAGCAACCACAGAGTTTTTGGGCAGCATTTTCCAATGATTCATACGCAAACGTCTTGCTGCGGCTTCGATCCCTTCCCCCTGTCTGATATTTTCAGGAACTTTTAAGGATATGCATGTAAAAGGTATGTTCCTGCTTTTACAGAATTGGCAGCAGAAACGAGCATCATCCTCCCCTGCCCTCCCCCTGAGACCATGTTCAAAATGCACCGCATGCAGAGTAAAATGAAAGGCTTCTTCTGCTCCGGAAAGAAGCAAAAGAAGCGTCAAACTGTCAGCTCCGCCGCTGAATCCGCAATAAACATTTTTCCCATTCAAAATGGATGCAAATTCAGAGGAAAGGGATAAATCCATATCAAAGTTCAAGAGCCTGAATCAATGCAGATTTGTTCTGAACACCGGGAAGAGACTTGATAATTTCGCCGTCTCTCATAACGTACAAGGCAGGAACGCTGCGAACAGCAAAACGTTTTGCAAGGTTCATGGATTCTTCAATGTTGATTTTAACAACTTTAGCCTTGTCACCGGCTTCAGCGGCAATTTCGTCGAGAATCGGAGCAAGCATCTTACAAGGACCGCACCATTCGGCCCAAAAGTCCACAAGAACCAAACCTTCAGATGTTTGTGCATCAAACGTTTCATCATTCAGGTACAACACTTCGCTCATTTTTCTCTCTCCTGTTCTTTTTTATATAATCATTTTTACTTTGGGGTGTGAAAGGGGCTTTGCATCCATCGGTGGAAACAAAGCCCTTTGTATTGACATAATAGTCTGTTTTTCTGATTTTTCAAGTCCTGTTTCAGAAAAAGTCCTAAAAATTTTATCTGACTCAAAAAAAAACGGCTGATCAAGATTCTGTTCTGACAACTTTCGGGAAAAGAATGCCGATATCAGTCACAGAACTTCCGGGTTTTGATATAACCTCCAGTTTCAAACTGTTGAATGTAACGGGAGAATCACCTCCCAGACTTTTGCGGAGAAGTGTAATCTTTTCCGGCATAACAGGATAGAGTAATTCTCCGGCAATTCTGAGAGCTGCAATGCTGACATAAACGACCGCGGAAAGCCTTAATTTATTACCAGATTTTTCAAGTTGCCACGTTTTATTTTCCTCTATATACCGGTTTATCTTTCTGATTAATCTGAAGATTTCAGATACAGCATTTCCGATCTGCAAACTTTCCACATGTGATTCTGTAACTTTTACTGTTTCCAAAGCCTCATCCAGAAGATTCAGGTCTTTGTCATTAAATCTGTTCGGATGAGGAATTTTTGAATCAAAATTTTGAACCGTAAGTTTTATGACCCGGTTCAAAAGATTCCCCAGCTGGTTGGATAACAGACTGTTATATCTTCTGATACAGGATTCCAAAGAAATTTGTATATCCGCTCCAATCTTCCTTTTACTCATAAGAAAACAGCGCAAAGCATCAAAATCTGGGGCAGCTGCATTTTTATCTTCAGCAGAGACTTTGAGCATTTTCAGAATTTTTGCGGCATCCGACCCGGTATACAAGTCAACATGCCCCGGAAATTTCAGTAATCCATGAATTTGGAATTGCTTCGGCAGCTCCATCCCCAGTGCTTTCAGTATAACAGGAAGATAAACCGTTTGCTGCAGCAGATTGTTCCTGCCAGTCAAGCAGATATAATGATTTTTCTCCGGTATTGATACTATTGTATTCAAAATCTTCAGGAAAAATGCCTGACAAACATAATCTGCATCAAACGGAAATTTTATACCTGCATCTGCAGCCGGTTGAGAAATACAAAAATCATTCAAAGGTTCCCGCAGAAAGCCAAGAATTTCTTTTACCGCATTTTTAGGCAAAATAAAATCCGGATGTTTTTTTATGTAATCAACCAGCCAGCTTTGAAAATTACCTGCACGGAAGAAGTAGTTTGTTTCAAACAATTGTTCTGTCTTGCGTTTACAACAGGGACAAAGAGGATTTTCTATGGAGCAGTCTTTCTCTGATACCGTAATATCACAATAGTTACAACGATATCTTATATAGGATTTTTTGTAAATAAAATCTCCGGCAAAAAGACTTTGCAGGCTCTTCCGGATATTTTCATTCAACTGCGGAGAGCAAACTGATTCTATATGAAGATCATTTAAAATACAATCTTTGTCAGGACCTTCTCCTGTAATCAGAAAAGAGGTCCCCTGCCCCATCATTTTGCGATAACGGCAGAGAACATCACCCAAAATTAAAGGATATGCGTAAGTAAAAAAATCTTTTTTTGAAAAATTTTCAACTGAGGTTGTAATATAAAATTTATTCATAATGCACCTCCTTTATAAAACAAACGGGGTTTGTTCCCTATCACGAAAACAAACCCCGAAACAAATATCCGGATACCCGGTTTATGCTATTACCTGAAACTGTTATCCGATTTTTGCTCCGCTTGGGAAATCCGGCGCATCGACCGTGACAAGTTTCAGAGAATCGCCTGCGCTTGCTGCAAGCAGCATTCCGTTGGATTCGATTCCACGGAGTTTTGCAGGTGCAAGGTTTGCAACAATAACAACAGTCTTTCCGATCAACTCTTCCGGCTTGTAGAACAACGCAATACCGGCCACAATCTGTCTCTGAGTTTCACCGACCTGAACCTGAAGCTTCAATAGTTTTTCAGTATTCGGAACCGGTTCAGCTGCAAGAACTTTTGCCGTTCTCAGTTCTGTCTTGAAGAAATCCTCAATAGAAATGCAGCCTTCCGGAATAACCGGAGCCGGTTTCTTTTCCTTGATAGCCTTTTCCTGTTTTTTCGGTTTTTCGGCTGCCGGTGCAGGCTCAGCTTTTTCCACCATAATACGCGGGAAGAGACCGTCAATATCCTGAATCGGGGTTCCCGGAGTGGAATTTCCGCCGGATTCAAGATCGGAGAACGTGCAATCATCAGAAACACCGATACATGCAAGAAGTGTTTTCATCTTTTCCGGCATAATCGGCAGCAGAACACCGCCAACCATCCGGAGAACTTCAATTGCTGTATAGAGAACTGTTCCGAGACGGACCATATTTCCTTCTTTTGCAAGAGTCCAGGGGGCAGTCTGTTCCATATAACGGTTTGTTGCACGGACAACGTTCATTACTTCTGCAAGTCCTTTATCAGGCTGCAAAGCACGGATTGCATTCCCCATTGTCTTGATTGCAAGATTTGTTTTGTTCAGAAGTACCATATCCAGCTCTTCAAACTTGCCGGGCTGGGGAATCTTGCTGTCAAAATTGCGGACAGTCATTTTGATTGCCCGGTTTGCAAGGTTGCCGAGGTCATTGGCAAGATCAGAGTTATAACGGTTGATGAAAGATTCTTCCGTAAAACCGGAATCCTGACCAAGAGTCATTTCTGCCAGCAGATAGTAACGGAATGCATCCACACCGTATTTGTCGGACATATCCATGGGATTGACCACGTTTCCGGCGGATTTGCTCATCTTATCTCTGCCGCTGAGCCACCAGCCATGTGCAAGAATGGTTTTCGGAGGTTCAATTCCGATTGCCTTCAGCATGGTCGGCCAGTAAACTGTATGTGTCGTCAGAATATCTTTTCCAATCAGATGATGACACTCCGGCCACCATTTCTTGAAATTCTCATCGTCAACACCATATCCGATTGCAGAAATATAGTTGATCAAAGCATCGAACCAGACATAGCAGACATAATCCGTATCAAAGGGAAGGTCAATTCCCCAGGAAAGTCTGGACTTCGGACGGGAAATACAGAGATCTTCCAACGGCTTTTTCAGGAATCCGAGGGTTTCATTTGCACGGAATGCCGGCTTGATGAAGTCCGGATGGGTCTGAATGTAATCGATCAGCCAATCCTGATACTTGCTCATGCGGAAAAAGTAATTGGATTCCACAATCGTATTCGTGGGACGTTTGCAATCCGGACAGAGATTTCCGTCAATCAAATCTTTTTCCGTAAAGAAACGTTCACAGGGAACACAATAATGTCCGTTATATTCCGCTTTATAAATCAAATCCCGGTCATAAAGGTCCTGAAGGATTTTCTGTACAATCTTTGTATGACGTTCCTGTGTTGTCCGGATGAAGTCATCATTCTTGATTCCCAGTCTGGTCCAGAGTTCTTTGTAACGGACGACTGTTTCATCGCACTGCTGAATCGGAGAAATTCCTTTTTCATCAGCAGCCTTCTGAACTTTCTGTCCATGTTCATCCGTTCCGGTCAAAAACCAGGTATCTTCTTCCATCATCCGGTGATAACGGCTGAGGACATCTCCGAGAATAGTGGTGTAGGAGTGTCCAATGTGCGGTTTGTCATTTACGTAATAAATCGGGGTTGTGATGTAAAATGGATTCATATTTTCCTCCTTTCCACTTTAAACAGTATCATCCGGGTAATATACATCAATTAATGTAATCTTCAATCAGTTTTTATATGTTTTTTGCAGAAAAATGGAGAAAAATCACGATAAAAAAAATAAAAATCAGCTGAGCTGGGCAAAAAATAAAGGATTTTCTTCCAGAATCGGCTTCAAAATTTGATAAGTCTCACGGCAATTCATAAGAATTGAAGCTGCATCGCCAATACGGACTTTTTTGATTGCTCCGTGTTTCAGCAGCAGAGGTTCAGCACGGAAATAATTTTCTGAATGAGCTCCGGTATGCCAATAAATCGTTCTGGGCGTCCGATTTCCGGCATCGTCAACAATGTAACGCAGCTCCGGTTTATCGGAAAGAACCGGAACACCGCTCCACTGTTCGACTGGATGTAAAAATGTCGCACTGGTCAACCCGACTCCGATCAGCAGAACTTTTGCATTGCGGTCCAGCAGTCTGCCCCAGGGAGATTCCCTGTCAAAGGCTGTCTCGAAACTGTCATGTCCGGCAACAAATTCCGCGGCTCCCCTGCCCCAGGCAGCGAGAGAATGAAATGGATGTGCCGAACGGTAAACATTTTCTTTCTGTCGGAACAGTTCCGGAAGAATCCCTGTCCAGCAGGGAGTATTTTTTATATTGAAATCAGGTGTTTGATTTGTTACAAATTTATCGCTTAACGTCGGAAAAACCAGCAGGCCGTCTTCTGTTATGACCTCCATCAAAGCTGTAAAAACGCCATCCGCACGACCTTCAACGGCTCCAATGCTTTTCATGGAAGAATGGACCAGTAACGTATCTCCGGCTCTGATTCCTGCGGCAGTCAAATCCTTTTTAATATGTTCAACAGAGTAAATCATTTTTCAAAATGGATGCTCCATTTTTCAGAATCCTGAGTAAATTTGATCGTCTTCTTTATGATAATAGACATATCTATCGCAGTTTTTGAAACCATCAGCCCCCTGTTTGCATTTTCCGGAATAAAGGAGTCATCTGCAATGATGAAAATATTTCCCTGCTCTCCGGCGGTACGTTTTGCTGTTCCGGAAAGAGTTCCTGTTTCCGGGTCCCATTGAATCTGTTCCAGTTCGGCATCGCCCTGCCGGACATGAATGTCTGTGGAAAGTATCCACGGATGACCTTTCACCTCTTCAAAACGGAATACGGCTGCAGAATTTGCCGGAATTTCTATTGTCTTTTGTCCGGCAAACACGCCGCAATAGGTTTCATTCCAGAAATCATACATTCTGTATTTTACGGAAGAATCAAGATTCAATGATTCATAATTCCAATCCAGTTTCCGATAAGAATCATTCAGGTTGAAGACTGCACAGACATACCAGGTTGCCCAGGGCTTTTCGATTTTCAAAACAAAGGTGCGGAGAAAATCCTCTTCTCCGTCAAACCGGCTGAACAAGTCCACCGGTTCCGGCATCCCGTGACAGCGCGGCAGAACTTTTTTGATGAGAGCGAGTCTGTCCGGAGACATCCGGTCCATATCATCTCCGAAAAATACCGGACTTGGTGAAATCCCGAACAAAGTTGCACTGATGATTGCTTCATTCAAAGGAATCGGCTTGTCTACCGTCATCATATTACAGTTGCACTGGAAAAATCTGTCATGAGCAAAAGCCCACATGGCAAGATTGTTGACAGCATTCCTGTTTGGTGAACCCATTGAACCGAAAGAGCCGTTGATCACATAGGTCGCCGGATAGGATGGATAAAATTTTTCCAGAGGCCGCCCTTCCCCGTAATCCAGACCGATTCTGCTTGTTTGAACAGCTCCGATCAGGGAAAGTGATGCTCCGGTTGCAGCAAGTAATTGAGTTTCCGGATGGCAATAATCCTTGATCTTCCGCATAAACTTTATGTATGCTTCCCGGTCATATCCGGTTTTCAGATCATCTTTTTCATAAAGTCCGGTTTCCAGAAAATCAACCATGTGATACCGGATTCCCCAATCCTTGTAAGTGGAAAACACTTTTTTCAAATAATCAGCACTCTCATTTTTACCGGGATCAAGAGAATATTGTGCGGGGAATTTCCCATTGATCAATGAAGCTTCCCAGGACCATTCGCCCCGGGAAGAAAGCTTGTCATCTTCCTTGCGGATCAGAAAATCTTTTACCTTATCAAAATCTTCGGTACCTTCACACATCTGGAAAAATCCGATCCAGAATCCGGGGGTGATTCCCTGCGATTCCACTTCTTTCAGAAAGTTGACCAGTCCATCCGGGAATTTCTTCTCATTCGGATAAAGCCAGTTACCCGGCAGAGTTTTTTTGATGTTATCCAAACTGATCCACAGATAATTCATTCCCAGTTTCTTTAACGGTTCCACCGCAGGACTTGCCAATTGCCGCCGGATTTGTGATGTGGAAATCTCCGCTTTCGGACTGACAAGAAGCCCCGTAATAAAACCGGCAACAATCTTCTCCGGCAGCTTGATTTGATAATGCTCCTTGACCATATCGCCCCAGGAACACAAAATATCGTATGGCTTTTTCTGATCCGGATTTCTGATAAAAAGCCAGTCGGTGGTTGTTTTTTCATTCCCGGCTGAATATCCGCTGTCCGGAATCCGGCAAATCAAAGATTTCAAACTTGAATCCAACGGATCAAACTCCATATCAAATTCAAATTTGTTTTTGTCAAAGGTATATTGGGCGGCAAAAAAACTTTCTTTTTCGGTCAGGTCATAGACAAGACTCATTGGAACTGTTTTGTGTTTGCCGTCATTGGAATTTGCTTTGTGAACGAATTGATCAAGAAGGGTATCACAAAAACCGAACACACACCGTTCCGGTTTCATTTTTGTTTTTTGTTCTTTCCAGCAGAGGAGTTTAATTTCCCCTACCCGGACTTTTTGGTCATTAATTGAAGAAAAAGATAATTTTACAAGGGTTCCGCTTTTCAAAGTTCTTGTATTCAGTTCAAAAGCTAGAACATTACCGAGAACTCCGGAACATCCGGTATCAGTTATCTGAAATTGTTCCGCTTCAAAAAGCTGATATTCTTTTTCATTTATGTTAATTACTGTACAGCATCCGTTTTTTAATGCGGGAATCAGTTCTTTATACCCAAACATACTTCTTTCTCCAATCTTTTCTATACAGATGTAATTATAATTCAAAATATATTATTTTCAAATTATTTTCAAATTATTTTCAGAATTTTTCTTGAAATATAAAAAAACAGGATGTATATGTATATACAAACTTTCAACAGAGGAAAAAATATGGCTGACTTGAAAAATACTCTTCACAAAGAAAAAGAACTTGGGATGAAAGCTGAAAAAATCGCTGCTGAAATCCGGAAATTGGAAAAACAGGGAAAAACAGTTCCGCAAAGCAAACGCGACAGTCTTCTCAAGGCTCATGAACAACTGATGAAATCCATTTCCGCAAGTTTCAAACTGATGGATAAAAAAGGACCCTCTCATTTTTCCAGAGAAAACACCTGGATTTGGGGCGGGCCAACACCTTTCTGGGGCGGTTCCGACAAACCGGATTGCGCTGTCGACGGTGCAGAATGGTTCGATCTTGAAAACATCGTTTACATGTATGGTCCGACGGACGAACAGGCGATTGCATTGCATAAATCTGCAAAGAAACTGATTTGTCAGCTCTCTTCGATCAACCGTTCTCCCGGAGTTGTTTGCGGTTCCGATGCGGAAACGGCAGAACTTTTGAGTGAACTTTCTTTGAAATATCCGAATATCAAAGGCGGGATGATCGATGATCTTGTCGGAAATTACGGCAGAAATCTTTCTCTGAAGGAAGTCAAAACAATTTATTCCAATTTGAAAAAGCATAATGAAAGTCTGAAACTTTACTCTGTGGTTTATACACATGAACTGAATTCTCCGTTTCTGAGTTTGATTGAACCGTATGTAGATGCTGTAAACTTGTGGGTCGGCTTGAATTATCAGCTGCCGTCGCTTGACCTTGATATAGAAAAATGCCGTGCGGCTTTCCCCGGAAAAGAGATCATGCTGGGAATCTTCATTTATGATTATTTTGCCTCTGCGAACCCGAACAGTTTTGAATTCCTTGATATTGAACTGAAGCGGGCAAGAAAATATCTGGAAGAGGGAAAAATTCATGATATTGTTCTCATGGGCGACCGGGAAGTAACAAAATGTCCGGCGGAATGTGAGTTTGTCCGTGACTTCTTTCAGAAAGAATTTCAATTCAAGAGAAAGTAAGAATGACTGAACCCTTTGAATATTCTTTCCGTGATGTCAAGGCCGTTTTTGACGGCAGGGAGCTTTTATTGTCCAACAGCAGAAGTTCCCGGTGCTGGCATCTTGAAAACGGCTGGTGCGATTCCGGTATGGTCGTCTGGAAAATTTCAGCCTGTTCCGGAGAAGCTGTCCTTCAGGATATCTCATGTGAGGTCATTCGCGGAGAATTTCTGCGGGTCAGCTCTGTATTCTATTATCCGGAATCGCATCTTTATCTGAAATAAAATGCAGAATGTTTTCCTGAAGTTTCCGGAATCCGGACACAGATTCTGCTGAAAGCGGAAACTGAAATTCCAGCTGTTGAAACCTCTCCGGAAAAAGATGCCCTGCCCCAGTTTGTGACAGGGTTCTGCGATCTGATCTCATTGCAGGAAGAAGAATATTCTTATACCGGGTTCGGTTACAATAATGATTCCCAGCACAGATACACGCTGGAAACTCCGATATTGATGGAAATTCACGGGACAGTTTCTCCGGAAACAGAAAATCATTCTGTTGCGAACTGCAATGGAATCATATTCACTGGAAAAGACGGTTCCGGATTCATTATGGTGAAAGAATCCCATAAATGTGCAAACAGTGGCGGAATTTCAACAGGGGAATTTCTTCTGAAAGGGAATTGTCTCTGCAATACCGGTTTGGGCTTTTCCGATGGGTCCCCTCATTGGCTTTCCGGAGCGGATTACCGTTCTGCGTGGGCAAGCTGGTATATTCCGTTTGACGGTGGAAAATCCGGTGCGATTCAAGCATTGAAAGAGTTTGACCGTGCCAGATATCCATTCCGGAAAGATCGTGATATGTTTATTGCCATGAATACTTGGGGTTCCCGGGGCGGCGGAATGTTATCCCGGATGGCAGCAACAGAAGAAAATGTTCTGGCTGAACTGGAAAGCTGTGCTGATTTGGGAATCGATCTGTTGCAGATTGATGACGGCTGGCAATTTGATCCGGGAACAGCAGATTTTCAGAACTGTGCGTGGGAACCTTCGGCAAAAGGTTTTCCGGAAGGCTGGAAAAATGTCCGGAAAAAAGCTGCTGAACTGAATATGAAGCTTGGACTGTGGGCAGCACCGGATTTCGTTTCTGCAGAACAGCTGCTGAAAAATATCAATGACGGCGGATTCCGCAGAATTAAACTGGATTTTCTGAATCTTACCAAACGGAACCTGCTGGATGATTTGCTGGATTATGCCCGAAAAATTACCGAGCATGCGGAAAATCCCATCGGAATCAATTGGGATATTACAGAAAATTGTCCACGTATGGGATTTTATTTCGGACGTGAATACGGAAACATTTTTCTGCAGAACTGTGAAAATTCTCCGCCGGGTTCAACTTGCAAGCGTTTTATTGCCTATGATCCTGAAGTCACCTTGAATCAAACATGGCTGCTCGCACGGTATTTCAACTTGAATCAGGTTCAGATTACGATTCAGAGAATTGCAGAATCCTGTCACGGAAAAGGATATCCGCAAGATTATGCCTGCGGAATTGCATTGATGGGAAATCCGCTTTTCTTTGTGGAAACAAGACGTTTTTCGCTGGATGAACGGAATCTGATAAAAAAGGTTATATCGGTTTATAAAGAACATCGGGAAAAGATTCTTTCCGGCTTTGTTGAACCTGTCGGAAGTCAGCCCGATGGTTCCCGGTGGACAGGTTTTCAATGCAGATGTTCTGTATCGGAAGGATATTTGACACTGTTCCGCGAAATAGATTCTGATGATGAATCCTGCCGGATCAGGCTGAATCTTCCTTTCGGAAAAAAGCTGATTCTGAAAAGTCTTTATCAAGGAACCGATTCCATTTTGGAGCCGGACAGTGAAGGAACATTCTTATTCACGGGGCTTTCCCGCAGCAGCTGGGCATTTTATCAATATGAGGTTCAGGAATCATGACACATCACGAAAAGATCAGACAGGAACTGCTGGAACAGATTTCCGGGATGAGAACCGGAGAAAAAATTCCGAACGAATTGCATCTTGCGGAATTTTTCGGAGTCTCCCGGATGACTGTCAACAAAGTAATCACCGAACTTGCCAAAGAGGGGTTTCTGACACGGAAACGCGGTGCGGGTTCGTTTGTATCCCGGAAAAACTGTTCCCGGAAAGTTATCACGATCCTGCTGCCAAGTGCAAATAATATTCCATTTCATTTGCAATATATTATTTCCGGAGCAACAGAAGCCGCCCGGGAATTGGGCGTTGGAATTGAATTGATCGCGATTTCTCCGGACAACACAAAAGATCACATTGATTTTTCCGCAATAGAGCACCTTTCAGAATCCAGTTATGTACTGGTTGTGAGCAACTGGTTTTACAGGGTTTTCCCGTTTTTGAACGAGCGGAAATGCAAAGTTCTGCTGCTTGACCGTCAGCTTTTGCAGTTCGCTCCGGAAAATGAAAATACAAAAAAATTTCAGATACTGGACTGTAATATTCAAGCTATGGTTCATAATGCGTTTCAACGGCTTTATGATGCCGGATGCCGGAAAATTGCCTTCCGCGGAATGAAACCGATTCTTCAATCCATCTCCTGTCATTATTATGAACTGGAATTGGAACAGCGGAATATGAAAGGGTTGCTGCTCGCTAACAATGGCGGAAATCTCCGGCTGACTGAAGCTGAATTGGATTCTCTGACACGTTTCAAACCGGATGGCTTGATTTTCGATGCCCAGCATTTCCGTTCAATGATGGGAAGTGATTTTGCGAATATCACAAATATTCCGGATGGACTTTCTTATGAAGTGATCCAGTTTAATCCGTATCACAATTTTCTGGACAGGAATCCGTCATCAGAAGAAATCGACGGTATGTCTGCCGGCAATATGGCAATCAGAATGTTACTGGATCCGGAAAGACCGAAATATAAAATGTTATCGCCGACTTACCACCCGGAATCTTCCGGTTGCTCTAACACAAATCAATTGTTTTTTGAAGTAATTTAACATAAGGAGTTAATGTATGAAAGCTAAAATGTTGGTACTGTCACTTCTGACAGCAGCTGTCTGTTCGGCAGATTATGTTCTGCCGGTTACGCCAAAGTGGAAAGCTTACGACATCGTTTATGAAACGGTTCCGGATGCCGTTCGTCTTCGTGTAAAAACAAACGGCGGAAAATTCTGGGGACACATTGCCCACAGTTTTCCGGGAGGAAAAGCTGATCAGTATTTGCAGGTTTCTGTCGGTCACATGGAATCCGCAACAGCAACGCCCATGTGCGGCAATGCCAGTAAAAACGGCGGTGCATTCGGCAGACTTTATACAGGTTACAATACGTTCAAAATGCCCGCTCATGCACAACGCGGAAGTTTTGTTCTGACTCTTTCCTTGATGGGAATCCGGACGGCAGAAGTCGGTCCCTGGTGTGATTTCAAGGAGGTCCGTGCAACGAATGCTCCGCTGAATGCTCCTGTTGTGACACTGTTGAATGGCAATACAATCAAAATCGGCAGCAAGCTGAAAATCACACTGAAGCTGGAAAAAGATCTGGATATCACTTCGGTTGTCCGTTTTTCCCTCAATCCGAAATTTCTGCCGTATCAGTTCAATCAGCAAACACAGATTCCTCTGAAGCGGATTGCTCCTGCAACCTATGAAGCAGAATTGACTGTTGATAAGAATGCGATCTCATACCAATCTGCAAAAATGAAGAAATATGAGATATATGCAATGGTAAAAATCAATCAGACCAACTGTTATTATAAAATCCCCTACCCCGTCGATATTACAACAGGGAAACTCCTGGATGAATCAGTCCTGGATGCCGCAACCAATCAGGTGCGTGATGACAGAAAACTCTGGCTGGAACGTTCCAAAGGAATCAACCTGATCCTGAACCGGAAACTGCTCTACGCTCCGAAACCGGATTATGTCCATACCCGGAATGGAAATACCGACCCGACAGACTTGACAAATGGAAGACTTTCCCCCAGGACCGATGACAGAGTCTGGTTTGAAAAAAGTTCTGTCGGTTGGTACAATACCGGAAATGATATTTACATCCGCATGGATCTTGGAAAAGTTCAGCCGGTGGATAGACTTGTGATCCGTCTGCTGGGCGGAACGAATGGAAACTTCAAGTTCCCGAAGCAGTTCCAGGCATTTGTCTCAAAAGACGGTAAAATTTATCATCAGGCATTTTCCATGGAAAAGCTTGCACCGAATGAACAGGATCAGTGTGACTGGAAAAACTACTATTATCTTCCCGAAGATGCCGAACATCCGAATACCCGCTGCTATCCCTTTGAAGTCGGGGTCAATGCTGATGCACGGTTTGTTATCCTTAATATCAAAGGTACGACAGGGGCAGTTTTTTCTGATGAAATGGTCTGTTTGAAAGCAGAGAAAAAATCTGCCGGATTCAACAATGCTTATCAGAATCCCGGCATCGAGATCCCCATGTCAGGTTTGATCATCCGTCCAAGGCTCCGGGAAGTCGTTCTTCTGAATGGCATCGCAGCAGCTCAGTGGTTGAGAGTCGTTGATATGCGGACAGCTGAGAACTTCCATAAGGATATTGATTATGTCCTGGAGGTCCCCCAAGGCGTGACCGTTTATAACACCAAAGGACAGCCCTATCCCGCAAGCACGAAGTATGTTCTTCCTTTGAACAGGATCTCCAAGCCCGGGCAGCGGATCCATCATCCGTTTTTCTTCATCAAAGCCAATGGTAATGTGAATGGAAAAATCACGATCTATGCCCGTTCCGGCGGGGTCGATCAATTTAAAACAACACTTCCGCTCCGGACAGTCACAGTGCCTGAAGTCAAACCGTTCAAACGTTTACAGCTCAGTCTGGCATGGCTTTCCGATGCCGTGATCCCCATGTGGCCCGACTACTTCAATATCTGGCGGAAACTCGGATTCAATATCGTTACGATGTTCCCCCGTAACTGGTCCAACAAAGGTATGATCGCAAACCGGATCAAACTCATGGAACAGACCCGTGCTGCAGGTTATCCCATCATCATGAACGATTCCCCGTATCATGAAATGCACAAACACATGAAGAAACATCCGGAAATCTGCTGCGTGATCCCCGGTCAGAAAGTAATTACTCTTTGTCCGTCCTACCGCGGACCGCTTTTTGATCAGGAAATGGAACGCATCAAGAAGAATGTGATTCTGACTAAGCCGGATTATGTTTACTGGGATATCGAAACATGGACCAGTGCCCACAGTACGGCTCCGCATTGTACAAGATGTCAGGCAGGACTGAAAAAATCCGGAAAATCTCTCAACGATTATCTCCTGCAAATGGGGTCTGAAACAAATGCCGCCTTGAAAAAGGCAGTCGTTGACGGTGCAAAAGAAGCGGGTATTCCCGTTCCGAAAATCGGTTCTTATGCAAGAGAAGCTTTCAAGCAGTTCTATTATATTGAAAAATGGACAGATTCTTATCCTGCTTATATGGATATGGCTCAGCCAAGTCTCTATGTCGTCGGAAGAGCCGTCGATGTGCATAACAGAGTCCTCGGAAACTACAAACTGATGAAAAACAAGAAGACGATTCCCTATCTGACAGCCGGAACCTATGGAGAGTTTGAACCGTATAAAGTGGAACACATGGTTCTTGAATCTCTCATTAACGGCGCAGGTGGAATTACCTACTTTGATTTCAACAGCTTTGATACGCCTCTTGATTTCTATTATCATGCAAAGGCTATGGCGGCAATTCAGGATTATGAAGATCTGATTCTCGACGGAATCCCGCAGGATATCACCGGCTCCAATAAGAAGTTCGTCTATTCCATTACTGTAAAAGGAAATGAGGCGATTCTTCTGGTCGGAAATTATGACCGTGCAAAACCGGAAACAACCATTGAACTGCCTTTTGCTCCGTCTGTTATCAAAGATCTCAGAGAAAAGAAAACGATCAAATCCGCAGGAAAACGCTTGAATCTTTCTGTACCGCAGAGCGATATCAGGTTGATTTACCTCAAAAAGTAATTTTTTCAATCAAAAAAAAACTGATCTTCGGTTGAAAGCTGATGTGTTCTGTTGTATATTTCCTCATGATTTCTTAAAAATACAAGGAGTTATACGATGAGCACATCTGAAATCAGCCCGGATTTTCTGTGGAAAAAACTTACCCCCGATGACGGGATGCATTATTTTTTCGGTTATTATGACAGAAACCCGTGGAACAAAAGTCAGACAAAGCATTTGGCTTTGCGGGTCGATCAGGATGACCGCATCCCGGAACGGGGCGAAACTGCAGAACTCGGTTATGTCACCCCGGAGAAACAGGAATTCGTTTCGCTGACAACCACTCGCGCATGGTGTCATCAGCAGGGGTGCATGAACCTCTGGCATCCGGACAATCCGGATTGTTTTATTTATAATGATTATGAACCGGAAACGGACAGAATCATTGCCCGGATTTTTGATCTGAATAAAGGTGTTGCCGGGAAGTATGAACGTCCGGTTTACACCATTTCCCCCGATGGTCGCTGGGCAGCCTCTCTGGATTTCGCCAGAATTCCCCGCCGCGGATATTCTTATGCAGATGCCGTTCTTCCGGCTGAAAAAAGAATCCCCGATCTGGATAATGACGGAATTTTCCTGATGAATCTGAAAACAGGCGAATCCAAACTTCTGGTTTCCTACCGTCAAATGGCAGAAATTCACCCGGTCTCTTACATGCTGCCGGATGTTTACTGGTGGCTGAATCATATTATTTTCAACTGTGATTCCTCTCAGCTGCTTTTCCTGTTCCGCTGCTGCAAAAATCCGGAAACCCCATGGAGTCCAATGTGGCATACTTATATGTATACGGTAAATCTTGACGGAACAAATCTCAGATGCACCCTGCCCGAACAGTATTGGAAAGGGATGATCTCTCATCAGATCTGGGGGCGGACTCCCGATGAAATCCTGATTGACTGCAACTGGTCCGGGGAACGTTTTGAATATGTCGTTTTCGATAACCGGGTCATGCCGCCTCAGGCAAAATTGCTTGCTCGCGGTCAAGGTCCCATGGGACACCTTATCTTTTCACCAGATGGAGAGTGGATGCTTGCAGACACGTATATCCAGGAAGGATATCAATATCTCTCGTTGATCAAATCTGCCACAGGAGAAAGCCGTGTTATCGGAAGATTCCGCAATGACGGTCCTTTTGCAGAAACCAGATGTGATCTCCACCCCAGATGGTCCGCTGACGGTTCAAAAATCACTGTCGATACAAAACACGATGGAAAACGCGCAATTTACTATCTTGAATGTAATGAAAAAGTAAGATTCTGACTTATGAAACAACTTTGTGATGATCTCAAAAAACTCGGTATCAAAAAAGGGGATACGATTTTAGTCCATTCTTCTTTGAAATCTCTTGGTCCGGTCGAAGGCGGAGCCGAAACAGTGATTCAGTCTCTTCTGGAAGTTATCGGGGAAGATGGAACTCTTTTCTTCCCGGCATTTTCCTTCCGGACTGTCAATGCAAACAATCCGGTCTTTGATGTTAAAAATTCTCCCAGCTGTGTTGGTGCCCTGCCCGAATATTTCCGGACCCGTCCCGGAACGATCAGAAGTGTTCATCCAACACATTCTCTTTGCGGAATCGGGAAAAAAGCAAAAATGATTTTATCCGAAAATTATAAAGATACAACACCTTGCGGTGAATATTCCCCCTTCCGGAAACTGCGGACAGAAGGCGACTGGATTCTGTTTATCGGCTGTACTGTCGCACCCAATACGACAATGCACGCTGTGGAAGAATTATCCATGCCGCCGTATCTTCTCGGGGACACGGTCGACTATAAAATTATAAATGAAGATGGCTCTGAATCCGCTATGAGTGTCCGCAGTCACAATTTTGCTGCGACAGGCTATGCTCAGCGATATATCCGTCTCAAAGATATGCTTACCCCGGAAGAATTGCATTGCGGTAACGTTCTGCAGGCGGAATGTTATCTGATGAAGATTTCTGCAGTATGGGAAAAAGGATTTGCCGCAATGCAGACAAATCCTTTCCACTTTGTTGAAAAAATGTAATTTCAATCCCGGACTTTTCCGGGCAATTCATCCCGGAGAACCGGTTTATCCAACCGGAATTTCTTTACAGTGCCATCACCGTAAAGCAGCTGGATCTCTCCTCCGGGATGATTTCCCGGATGATCCGCAATGATCAAATCCAGCGGCCCCGGAATCCCTTTTTCCGGAGGATAATAAAAATATGATAACGTATCATCCCGCAGTTCTCCGCGGGTTTGCGTTTCTGTTCCCGGACATACAAAATGTGTCAAATCCCGGTCAAAGTTCAGCTTGAAGAGATAATTCAACCCTTTGGTATCCGGTTCATGCGGAAACACTTCATATTTTTCCTGATACATCAGCAGAGCCTGATAAACCTGCTTCAAATTTTTTGCACAATCGTTCAAATCGGCTTCCACTCTTTTTTTCTCCGGCTGCGGAAGATAAATCAAAAAGAGCAGCAGACAAAACAGAACCAGCATGGATAATGCTGTAAGAAATGATTTTTTTTCGCTTGCCATAGTTTTTGTAAAAAAAAGGGAGGGTTGAACGCCCTCCCCCGAATAGTTATTTTATTTGAGACAATGTTGTTTCCACCCGCTGGAGTTTTTCTTTCAAAGATTCCAGCTGAGCTTTGGTATCATCAATGACTTTCTGCGGAGCGCGGGAGACAAAACCGGGGTTGTTCAACCGGGCTTCGGTTCCTTTGATCCAGCCGAGAAGTTCCTTCTTCTGTTTTTCCAGCTTGACTGTTTCCGCAGCAACGTCGATCACGCCCTTGAGCGGCAGGAAGATCGCTCCGCCGGAAAGAACTGTTGCAGGTGCATCTGAACCGTAATCTTCCAGTGAAATGGTCAGATTTTCAGCATTCAGCAGAGACTTGAAGCTGTCAGAACCTGCCATAAAGAAGTCATAACATCTCTGGTCTGCCGCCTTGACATGGAAATCAAGTTTCTTGCCGGGTGCGATATCATAGTTCAGGCGCAATGTACGGCCGCCGGAGATAAGTTCAAACTTCCGGTCAGTGAGTTCCAACGCTTCAGCAGCATCCGGAATTGCAGCCCCTTCAGCTTCCATGGTAACAGGGAACTGAGCATACATGATGCTTTCGTTTTCTGCAAGGAAGCCCATCTGGTGAGCAAGTTCTTCCGTAAGGAACGGCATGAAGGGATGCAGCAGACGAAGCAGTTTCCAGATTGCATAGTCGAGAACGCGCAATGCCTGAGCTTTGACTTCCCCGCCAGTTGCAAAACGGACTTTACATGCTTCAATGAACCAGTCGCAGAAGCTGCTCCAGACAAGTTCATAAATCGCATGGACTGCCTGATGGAAGTTGAACCCTTCCAATGCTTTCTGAATATCTGTTGCACAGGCATCCAGTTTGGCAAGCATCCATTTTTCATCACCGGTGAGTTTTCCGCTATTGACAAGGTCGGAAATATCAGCGAAGTTTTCGGAAACAGCCCCCTGCATGCTGCGGAAACGGCAAGCATTCCAGAGTTTATTCGCAAAGTTACGTCCGATTTCGCATTTTTCGTTGGAGTAACGGATATCAATACCGACAGGTGCGATGTAAACGATGGAGAAGCGGAGAGCATCAGCACCGTAGGTTGCAATCACATCCAGCGGGTCAGGTGAGTTACCGAGTGATTTACTCAGTTTTCTACCGATCTCATCACGAATGATACTGGTAAAATAGACGTTCTTGAACGGAATTTTTCCCTTGAACTCACAACCAGCCATAATCATTCTGGCTACCCAGAAGAAAATAATATCCGGACCGGTCACAAGGTCATTGGTGGGATAGAAAAATTCCTGTTCTTTCGTATCTTCCGGCCACCCCATGATGGAGAACGGCCACAGCCAGGAACTGAACCAGGTGTCAAGAACATCTTCTTCCTGATACCAGCCTTCACCTTCGGGAGCGGTCACGCCGACATAAACTTCACGGTTTTCATCGTTGATATCACCGCGATACCATGCCGGAATCCGGTGTCCCCACCAGATCTGACGGCTGATACACCAATCCTGAATGTTTTCCATCCAGTGGAAATAGGTCTTGCTCCAGCGTTCAGGATAGAATTTGATATCGCCGTTTTTGACAGCCTCAATCGCAGGTTTTGCCAGTTCATCCATCTTGACAAACCACTGGTCGCTCAGCAGAGTTTCAATTTCCACACCGCCGCGTTCGGAGAAACCGACATTGTGAACGATATCTTCGATTTTTTCAACAAGTCCCTGAGCTTCAAGATCTGCGACACATGCTTTCCGGCATTCATAACGGTCCATTCCGGCATATTTTCCGCAAACAGAGTTCATGGAACCATCGCGGTTCATGACGTTGATGAAAGGCAGATCATGACGTTTTCCGACCTGATAGTCGTTGGGGTCATGCGCCGGAGTGATCTTCACACAACCGGTTCCCTTTTCGGGATCGGCATGTTCATCTGCGACGATCGGAATTTCCCGGTCGGTCAACGGAAGTTTCACGGTTTTACCGATCAGGTGTTTGTATCTGGGATCTTCCGGATTGACTGCCACGGCGGTATCCCCGAACATGGTTTCCGGACGGGTGGTTGCAACCACAAGATATCCGCTGCCATCGGTGAGAGGATAACGGAAATGCCAGAATTTTCCGTTGACTTCCTTATAGATAACTTCTTCATCGGAAAGTGCACTCTGGGCAGCCGGGCACCAGTTCACCATGCGTTTGCCGCGATAGATATAGCCTTTGTTGTAAAGCTGGACAAAGACTTGCTTCACAGCTTCGGAAAGGCCTTCATCCATTGTGAAACGTTCCCGTTCCCAATCGCAGGATGTACCGAGTTTCCGCAATTGTTTGATGATCGTTCCGCCATACTGAGCTTTCCAATCCCAGACACGTTTGATGAACTCTTCGCGTCCGAGAGTTCTGCGGTCAACGCCTTCTGTTTCACGGAGAACTTTATCGACTTTGCTTTCGGTAGCAATACCGGCATGGTCGGTTCCGGGGAACCAGCAGCATTCTTCCCCCATCATTCTGTGCCAGCGGATCAGAATATCCTGCAAGGTATTGTTCAGAACATGCCCCATTGTCAGGATTCCTGTCACGTTCGGCGGAGGGATCACAATGGAATACGGCTTTTTATCAGAATTGGGTTTTCCATGGAAAAGACCATTGTTTTCCCAGTACTGATACCATTTATTTTCAATTCCCGCAGGCTCGTAAGCCTTGGGCATTCCTTCTGCAGACATGGTAATAACTCCTATATTTACTTAAACATTCACATCTTCGAGTTTTGCAGTTTCATAAACTGCGGCAAGACGGGCACGGACAGGTTCATATGCTTCTGCCAGGAAATCTTCAACCTGCTGCGGTGCTCTGCCGACGAACTGGGAGGGTTCCAGAATTTCGTGCATCTTCGGTGCAACTTTTGCAAACAGCGGGTCAGCTTCCAAACGGAAAATCAGATCGTTGGGCTTTCCTTCCGCTTTCACAACGCGTCCGGCATCCATGGAGTGCTGACGGATCGCTTCATGCAGTTCCTGACGGTCGCCGCCTTCGCGGACAGCTGCCATCATGATATTTTCTGTTGCCATGAAGGGAAGTTCAGCCATAATGTGAGCTTCGATAACTTTCGGCCAAATCTGAACACCGTTCATAATATTGGCAAGAAGTGAAAGAATAACGTCAGCTGCCAGGAATGCTTCGGGAAGAACGATACGGCGGTTTGCGGAATCGTCAAGGGTCCGTTCAAACCACTGAGTAGATTCTGTCTGAGCCGCATTCAAGGGCAGATTCATCAGATAACGGGCAAGAGAACAGACGCGTTCGGAACGCATGGGGTTCCGTTTGTAAGCCATTGCACTTGAACCGACCTGTGATTTTTCAAAGGGTTCTTCCATTTCCTTCAGGTTGGCAAGCAGACGGACATCTCCAGCCATTTTATATGCAGACTGACCGATTCCGGAAAGAACGGAAAGAACATAGTAATCAATCTTTCTTGTGTAGGTCTGACCGCTGACTCCTACAGTGTGGTCAAAGCCCATCTTTGCTGCAACCATTTTGTCAAGTTTGCGGATTTTATCATGATCTCCGGCAAAGAGTTCCATGAAACTTGCCTGTGTTCCGGTTGTTCCCTTGACACCGCGCATGGGAATGGATTCGATTTCCCGTTCAACGCGTTCGATATCAAACAGAATATCCTGCAGGTAAAGACAGAACCGTTTTCCGACAGTGGTCAGCTGTGCAGGCTGATAATGAGTGAACCCGAGAGTCGGAAGATCTTTATATTTCTTTGCATTTTCAGCAAGAATGGATGCAACTTTCCAGAGTTTTCCGAGGATGATCTTCAAACCGTCGCGCATCTGAATGATTTCGGTATTGTCTGTGACAAAGCAGCTTGTTGCACCGAGATGGATGATCGGTTTTGCAGCGGGACACTGATCGCCGAATACATGAATATGGCTCATCACATCATGACGGAGTTTAGCTTCTTCCTGAGCGACAGCGGCAAAGTCGATATCATCCAGATGGGCTTTCATCTGGTCGATCTGTTCCTGAGTGATATTCAGTCCAAGCTCTTTTTCGGATTCTGCCAGAGCAACCCAAAGTCTGCGCCAGGTGGAATGTTTTCGCTGTGCGGACCAGTTGCTGCTCATTTCTTTGCTGGCATAACGTCCGGTCAACGGACTTTCATAGCTGTTGTGATTTGCCATTTTATTTTCTCCAAAATTATGTTGATTTTTAATCACTTTTATAATCTCAATAATATATCACCACTTCACAGTTTCTTCAAGGGGATTTTTCAAACTGTTTGAGCTTTTTTCGGCATAAAACCGTATAAAAAACACGAAAAAGGTATTAACCGCTTTTAATCCCTTATTTTGAACTGCCGTAAGGAATATATTTTTCGTAAGTTGTCTTCAGAATTTCAAACGGTTTTCCTTTGCGGATTCTGATTTTATCCATCACCGTTCCATCTTCTCCTGTACAGGTCACCAGAAGAGAATCTTTCTGTACTTCAATTCTCGTTGCGCTGAACCTTTGTCCGGCTCCATTCGGACCATCGTTAACATAAATGGGGAAATGAATATCCCGGAGGTCTTTCGCTGTTAATGCTCCAGTTCTCTTTTTTGAAAATTTCCGTTTTGCTCCGACCAATTCTTTTGTCACAGGATCAAAACGGTAGGGACTGTGAATATCACCGCAAAGCCAGAGGTCTATCCGGCATTCAGGATTTTTTCCGTAAAAACAATCCGCAAACTTGGCAATCTGTTCTGAATAATACGGTTTTTCCCATTCAAAAGGAACAGCATGAGCCAGAACGATCCGGTATTTTGCACTCCGGCAGGCTTCTGTTTTTATCACCCGTCTCAGCCATTCCCTCTGCGACTTGAAATAAACTTCCGTGTCCGTCCACAAGGTATAAGTGTGTCCGACTTTCTGACGGGGTTTATCTTCTCCTGTATCAACCACAAAATAAAAGACATCTCCATACCGGAACGCATAATAAGGACAGCCGAACCAATCTGAATAACGGTCAGTGTCAATGCCTCTGTATTCGTGATTTCCCCGGACCGGATAAAAAGGAACCTTTACCCCGGCTTGCCGGAATGGGGTAAGAAATGTTTCAAAATAAACTCTTTCAAAATCATCCAGTCCATCTGCAACATCACCGAGTGATACCAGAAGGTCCGCCCCGCTGAACGTTCCCTGCCGAACCATTTTCCGGATTGCTGCAACTCTGTTATCATAATAAGCCTGTGTATCACTGATTGCAACCAGTGTATGATTACTGTTTTTTGCCGGTGCTGTTCTGAATGAACCGGAAACAGCTCTGCGGCCCGGTGTTATACTGTGAAGTTCGTAACAATATTCACTATCCGGAACAAGATTTTTCAATTCAAAGCGGAATAGATTTTTCTGTGGGATCCTGCCGTAAACAGGAGTTTCGGAAATTGTTTTCTTTTTCTGTTTTTCGTCTTTTTTCCAGTATGCTACAGAAACTGCATCTTTCGTTTCCCTGTAATAGATGATAACTGCACTGTCAGAAGAAACTTTGATCACTTCCGGTCCGATTATTTTTTCCGGAACAGGAAAGAGAGCTTTAAAAACATTGTTTCTATCTTCCTGTTTTACCGGCCATCCGGTGCTGTCCGGATAAAGACAGCAGGCAATTTTCCAGCTGGCATTTCCGGGACTGGTATGGATTGCCACTTGATTAACACCTTTTTTCAGAGAAATTTTATATCCCCGGTTGTAGGGATTTATCAGGAAGTTATCTTCTCCGACCGGTTCCGTTGTTCCGACAAATTTTCCATTGATATAACAAGTATACCAGTAATCTGCGCTCAGTCCGACAGCCCGTTGGCAATCGGAATCTGATATGATCTTGAAATTGAGAATCGCACTGTCTTTTCTGGACTTTGCAGTTTTAAACAGTGTTCTTAAATCAAATACCATCGTATCCGGAAAGCGGAATGTTTGAACTTTTCCGGGAAGGATACCCGTCTCAGAAACTTTTTTTGCATCTTCCGGTTTGAAATTTTTATCAAAAGCAACCCGGAAAGAATTTTTTTCAATTTCAGCCCCATGTAAAATACACCCGGCAACTATGATAAAGCAGCACAGTAAAAGTTTCAGTTTCATAAACAACTCCATTATATGCACAATGAACTATTCCATTGTGCATATCATATATCAAGGATGTATTTTATCCGAGAAATGACTTGATAAAATCAGCCATTTCTTCTTTTTCGACACAGGTTTTGTGCAGCACTTCTTTGGATTTGAGTTCTGCAAGAGGTCCGGGAACAGGCGTGTCGGAAACAGCTGAAAGTTTTTCCAGAAGTTCAAAACCGTCTGCCGGGATTTCAGCAGAATCCACAGCCGGAAGAACATCTGCGGCGAACTTGTAAGGAGATGCAGTGGAAGCAATCACACAAGGTGCCTGATCTCCGGTTTCTTTCACATAATCATCATAAACTTTTACTGCAACAGCTGTATGAGTATCGCAAAGGTAATGTTTTTCTTTGAAAAGTCTGGAGATGGTTGCCTGAGTTGCTTCTTCATCGCAATAGCCACCGGCAAACTCTGCCTGAAGTTTTGCAAGAACATCTGCTCTGACCTGATATTTACCATCATTGGAAAGAGCTTTCATCAATCCGGAAACAGCATTGGCATCTTCATTATAAAGATGATAAAGCAAACGTTCCAGGTTGGAAGAGATCAGAATATCCATAGACGGGCTGCTGGTTGTATAGAACGGACGGTTTCTGTCGTACACACCAGTCTTGATAAAGTCTGTCAGAATATTATTCTTATTGGAAGCACAGACAAACTTCTTGATAGGAATACCCATCTGTTTTGCATAAAGAGCGGCAAGAATATTACCGAAGTTTCCGGTCGGAACAGCCACGTTCATCGGTTCTCCCATCTTGATTTTTCCGTCACGGACGAGATCACAATATGCGGATACATAATAAACGATCTGCGGAGCCAAACGTCCGAAGTTAATGGAGTTGGCAGATGAAAATTCCATTTTTCCGGCTTTCAGAAAATCCTGCATGGCGGCATCGCCGAAAATTTTCTTGACACCGGTCTGAGCATCATCAAAATTACCTTCAATCGCACAAACAGCAACATTCTTTCCGGTCTGGGTGGTCATCTGCAGTTTCTGCATGGGGCTGACACCGTTCTGCGGGAAGAATACGATGATCTTTGTTCCGGGAACATCTGCGAAACCGGCAAGCGCGGCTTTTCCTGTATCACCGGAAGTCGCTACGAGAATAACGATAGTTTTACCAGGAGCCGTTTTCTTTGCGGAAACAGTCAGAAGAAACGGAAGAATCTGCAAAGCCAAATCTTTGAATGCACAAGTCGGACCGTGCCAGAGTTCCAGCATGTGACATCCGTTGCCGAGATCCACCAGCGGAGCGGGCTGTTCATTATCAAACGTTCCGGTGTAGGCACCATTGACACAATATTCCACTTCTTCTGCTGAAAAATCATTGAGATAAGCAGAAAGCACTGCACATGCACGTTCCTTGTAATTCATGTTCACGAGTTTATCAAGCATCTCCTGAGAGAACTTCGGGAATTCGGAAGGAACAAAAAGTCCGCCGTCTTTGGAAATCCCCTGAGCAATGGCCTGTGCCGCGGTAACATTCAAGTTTTGTCTGGTGCTGGTAAAAAACATTTCTTCAACTCCTGGTTTTATTATATTACGATAATCTACACCATAATCGTCTTTTTTCAATAAAAATTAACATTTTTTGTCATTTTTTTTTCACAGATATCCCAAAAAATCCTAAACCTGTACAGAACACAGAATTTTTTGCCCGTTCATTATTACCTCATACAATAAGGCTCATTTTCCTGATTAATATAATTGATTCCCCCTTGACAAAATGAAAAGAATATGCTATACTATAACTGTACTATGCTGTGGTACCAGTGATCATAAGTTCGCATATCATACATTATGTTAAGTTGCGAGAGCTGATATCAAAGGACTTACAGAGAAAACCAAAAAAAATAGAAGATAAAAATAAAAAAAACAAACGAAGGGGAATAACATAATGTATGTTATGAGACGTTACTTTACGTTGATCGAACTGCTGGTTGTGATAGCAATCATTGCAATTCTTGCAGGAATGCTGCTGCCGGCATTGAACAATGCCAGAGAACACGCAAGAAACACCAGTTGTAAAAATAATATAAAGATGGTGAATCTCATTCTTCAAAGATATACGTCTGAAAATGATGATTACCTGCTGCCCGCATATATCCGGAAAGGAGCAGGTTATTCTTCCTATTGGACCTCATTTCTCCATCAGAGCAAATTTGACCTTTTCGCCGGAGATGCCTGGAATAAAAAGGCCATCTGGCGGTGTCCCACAGAAAAATATCGTGGAAACAGCGGTACTGACGGCTGTTTTTCCGATTACGGGATCAATGCAAATACCAATGGCTGCTGGATCAACCAATCCGGATACAATTGGGGCAATACAAAATTCAATAAGATAACAAATATAAAAGCCGCCTCATCCCGTTCACAGTTATCTGAAATTGTTACGAGTTATGCTCCGGCATACGGAATCGGACGTCAGCAGGAAACAAATACCGGAACAAAATATCAGACTTTGAACTATCGTCATAACCAATATGCAAACTTTGCGTTTCATGACGGTCATGTTGCCCAGATTTACAAATATAATATTCCGTTCAAAAGTTCCGGAGTGTACGGTCATGTGGCAGGAGACTTTTCTCCTGATGGAACCTATGAAAGTCCATACTGATAAAATAAGGAAAACATTATGAAAAAAAGTAAATTTACGCTGATTGAACTGCTGGTTGTAATTGCAATTATTGCTATTCTTGCGGGAATGTTGTTGCCGGCTTTGAATAACGCCAGAGAAAAAGGAAGAGTCTCTTTCTGTCTCAACAACACAAAAACGCTTGGAATGACATTCCTCAACTACACAGATGATTGGGGCGGATATATGGTTCCCTGTCTGACCGGTGTTTCCGGCGGAAATTACTGGTCCATGTATTTTTATGCCAAAGCAAAATATGGAATTTTCAACGTTTCCAATGTATGGAATTATAAAGCTCCGTGGCGTTGTCCGGCAAGTACATACAGAGGTAGTTCCCGTCAGCCCGATGGTGCATGGGTCGATTATGGAATGAATACAACCATCAATAACTGGAGCAACAACAAGAGCTGGAAGAAAATCAGTATCATCAAGAAACCATCCGGACGGACCATGTTCGGAGAACAAATCCTCCGTTTCGGTTTCAAAAAGGGCGAAGATGAACCGGACATGCTCCGGCATAAAGGGTTCAACAGCTGTGTTTTCCTTGACGGGCATGCTGAGTCGATCAAAGCATCTCGTTTTCCAACAAGAAGTTCTGTCAAACGTGCTTTTGCTTATCAGGGCACAAGCTCATCAGAAGTTCCCTGGCCGTTCTGAAGTATGATATAACGGAGTTGTTTTATGTTAAAAAAATTACTTGTTGCCGGAATGGTGTTTTCCGCCATTGTTTCTCTTTCAGCCCAGACAAAAGATTTCCGTCCGAAATTTGATAAAAGCGGAATGAAGGGTTATGTCACGACCCAGGCGAACCCGTGGTTTCCGTTCAACAAACCGCGCATTCATGCACTTGGCGGACCGAACTATGCCAGAAAGGAATTTCTGGGAGGAAATGTCTGGGGCCAGGGACTGCAAATCATGCAGAATTATGGTTTCGATGTAGTTTATATTGAAATCAACGATGGTCTGTGGTACAAAACGCTTGTTGGAGTTTTGAAGCAAGCCAAAGATATGAATCTGAAAATCAAGATCGGCATGTTCGCCGGAATCAATTCAAAAACTCCGGATGCCGCTGCCAAAAAGGTGATCGGTCACTGGCGCAATTTCAAAGATGATATCAAGAATCATCCCAACCTTTACCGTGTTGACGGCCGTCCCGTTGTCCTGATTTATACTCCGACACGATTCAAGCCGGAACAGTGGAAGATTTTTACCGATGCAATGGAACGTGAATTCGGGCCAATGATTTTTCTTGCAAACTTGCGCGGTCTGCCCGGAGCCCTTGCATCCGACAAGGTAAAATTAACCGATGCTTTACGGAAATATATGCCTTACTTTGACGGAATCAGCAACTACGGTTCCAGCGGAGTTGAAAATCAGCGGGTCATCGCAGAAGCTGTTGCTCCGATCATGCACAAAGAATTTCCGCAGAAAATTTATGAAGGCTGTGTTCACAGTACCTACACCTGTCACTTCCACATGGGAGGTCTGTCTGTTGATCTCTCCAAATATTACCGGCAGAGTTTTGATATCATGACCAAAGCAAAACCGGATTCCATCAACATCACCAATCTCTTTGACCATTACGAAAACTCCCTGATTTTCCCCTGTTATGAACGGGAGGACTTCATGGTCCGTTATGCTCAATACTGGAACAGCACCCAGCCGGGCGGTGAAGCTTTCCCGAAACAGAAATTTCCTGAACTGGTCGTCACCAATAACGTAATGACGCTGCTCGGACGCGAAGATGTGAATATGGAAGTGATCGGATTCCCGTTTGAAGCGAAGAATACAAAAGTGAAAGTTCAGCTTGACCTTTGCGAAACAAGCGGAAAAATCATCAAGAGTTTTCCGGAAGAAGAACTTGATCTGAGCAAAACGGTTCAGGTTCGCAGATACAGTTTCCCCGCAATGGATGCCGTAAAATACCGCGGCGTTGTTCCCCGCCTCAACTATACCTGGGGAGGCAAAAAGTACAAGATGAACTATAACCCGATGACCCTGATTTCTGCCGGTATCAAACCTTATCACATGTGGTGGGCACGTTCCACCAAGAATGCGCTGCAGGTCCGGTTCGGGAATGAACCGTGGTTTATGGGCGGAGTCGGCCCCGGTGGTACACTGGCATATCCGGAAGGCGGAATCGTCAATTTCATGGGTTCATTGAAACCGACATGGAATTTCGGCAGTCCTGTAAGCTCTTATTCCCGTTATTCCATCAAACGGAACGGTAACGAATTCTATACATCCCGGGAAGGTACCAATCATCTGAAAATGAACTTGGCACTTCCCCTGCCCGCAAGCGGTGAAGCTCTTCAATATTTCTATCTTGAAATGGAAAATCCGGAAGGTGCGCGTCATCAGACATTGCCGATCTGGGTTGCTCCGCCGAACAGAAAAGGTATGGTCAAAGTCCCTGTCTTCACAAAAGACAAAAAGATCGTTGATGTTGAAATCGAAGCATTCCGGGTTCCGTATTTCTATTATCCCTGTGAAACCAATGCCGGAAATCTTCTGCTGGATGTTTCCGGTTATGTTCACAACGGAAATATTGCCGGAGCCGGATATGGCGGCGGTCATCTGGGGCATACCGGATATTACTATTATCACAATGGACCGATTGCCCCGAAAACAGGAACAAAATTCCTGCGTGATGAAAATGGAAAAGGGTTCTACCGTTTTGAAGGGAAAGATGCTGTCACTATCATGGGAGGAACGATTTTCCCCTATGCAATCACGTTGGAAGCAAGCGTCCGGTTCCCGAAATTCGGAAAAGTTATGGGTATCTTCGGTTCTGCCAAGAAACAGCTTGATCTTTCCGTCCTGCCCAATGGAAAACTTTATCTGGTCCGTCAGGGCGTAAATAAAAACGGGAAACCGTATACAGCAGAAATCGTAACCCGGACAAAACTGAAACCGGATACATGGTACCGGATCGCAGTTACTTACGATTTGAAGAAACTACGGATCTACATCAACGGAAAATTGGAAAAAGAAGCTGAAGTTTATCCGACAACTGTTCCGGAATGGGGAACCCACCTGATTGTCGGAGGTCTCTGCAAATGGGTTTGGGATCCCATTGAAAAGATGACAGGCGATATCCGTGAAATCCGTATTTACGGGCGGAATCTTTCTCCTGAAGAATTTTTGAAGTGAGGTATAAACAATGAATTTCAGAACTGCATTTTTCACGGTTGCACTGTTCAGTGCCGCAATCATACTTTCTGCACAGGATTACCGTCCAAAGTTCGACAAAAGCGGAGCAAAAGGTTATATAACGACTCAGGCAAATCCCTGGTTTCCTTTTGCAAAAGAAAGAATCCATAATCTCGGCGGTCCAAATTACGCCATGAAAGATTTTTTTCATACAAAAAATTCCTGGGTGGAGGGATTCAAGGAACTGGAAAAATTGGGACTGGATGTCATTTATCTTGAAATCAATGATGGTGCCTGGTACAAAACTTACATGAAACTTTTACAGGCTGCAAAAGATGCCGGATTGAAGATCAAGCTCGGAATGTTTGTGGGAGTTTACCAGAAAACACCGGAAGCTGTTCTTCAGCGTTTGATCAGCAATTGGCGTAATTTCAAAGATGATCTCAAGAATCATCCGAATGTTCACCGGATCGACGGAAGACCTGTTGTTTTATGGCATTTGCCTGCAAAATATCCTCCTGAAACATGGAAAATGATTCAGGATGGTCTGGAACGCGAGTTCGGTCCCATGATTTTCCTTTGCAATATCCGCGGAATGCATGGAGCAACGAGTTCCGATGTGGAACGGTTGGCAAAAGAAGTCCGGCGATATCTGCCCTATATGGATGGTCTCAGCAATTACGGTTCAAGCGGGGTTGAAAACCAGCGTTTGATTGCCGAAAAAATCGCACCGATCATGCATAAAGAGTTTCCGCAGAAGCTCTATGAAGGCTGTATTCATGGAACTTACACCTGCCATTTTCACATGGGCGGACTGGCCGTTGACTTGTCTAAATATTACCGTCAGAGCTTTGATATCATGACCAAAGCCCAGCCTGACAGTATCAATATCACAAACCTGTTTGACCATTACGAAAATTCACTGATTTTTCCCTGTTATGAACGGGAAGACTTTATGCTCCGTTATGCACAATACTGGAGCAGTACTCTTCCGAATGGGAAACCGTTTATGAAACAAAAGACACCGGAACTGGTGGTCACAAACCATGTCATGAACCTGTTGGGAAAAGAAGATGTCCGGATGGAAGTGATCGGGTTCCCGATTGATGCAGCGGATAAAAAAGTAAAAATCCGCCTTGATCTCTGCGAAACCAGCGGTAAAATCATCAAGAGTTTCCCGGAAAAAGAACTTGATTTGAGCAAAACTGTTCAAGTCCGTTCCTTCACCTTTTCCGCAAGAGATGCTGCAAAATACCGCGGTGTTGTTCCCCGTCTGAATTACACTTGGCGCGGCAGAAATTACAAGATGAATCACAATCCCATGACTCTGATTGCAGCCGGAGTCAAGAGTTATCACATGTACTGGGCACGTTCCACAAAGAATCAGCTGCAGGTCCGTGAAGGAGCTGACAAGCCCTGGTATATGGGAGGAGTCAGCACAGGAGGAACTCTGGCATATCCCAAAGGCGGAATCGTAAACTTTATGGCATTTCTCAAACCGAAATGGCAGACAGGAAACCGCACCTGCAATTACACTCAGTATGCCATCAAACGGAATGGAAATGAATTCTACCGTTCCACAGAAGGAACCAACCGTCTGAACGCAAACCTTGCACTTCCCCTGCCCGCAAGCGGAGAGGCTCTTCAGTATTTCCATCTGGAAATGGAAAATGAAGAAGGTGTAAAATTCCAGACTCTTCCCATCTGGGTTGCTCCGCCGAACAGAAAAGGTATGGTGAAAATTCCGGTTTGGACTCCCGATAAAAAAATCGAAGAAGTCTCTATCGAAGCATTCCGGGTTCCGTTCTATTACTATCCCTGCAACACGGATTCAGCCAACGTTCTGCTTGATATTTCCGGTTATGTTCACAATGGAAATATTTCCGGAGGCGGTTACGGCGGCGGACATCTCGGTTTTACCGGATATTACTACTACCATAACGGTCCGGTTTCACCGCGGACAAAAACAAAGTTCCTGCGTGATGAAAAAGGAAAAGGCTTCTACCGTTTTGAAGGGAAAGATGCCATCATTATCATGGGCGGAACTGCAATGCCTTATGCATCAACCTATGAAATCAGTGTAAGAGTTCCGGCTCTCGGAAAGAAAATGGGCTTGTTCGGAACAGGAAACAATCAGATCAACCTTGCAATTCTGCCGGATGGTAAACTTTGGCTTCAGCGAGCCAATGAAACCGAAGGAATGGGCGGAACTGTACCGAAAAGAAAATTCAATGCGGAAGTTGTTTCAAAAGATAAGATCCAAGTCAATCAGTGGCACAAAGTCGCTGTTACCTATGACTTGAAGAAAATCCGGCTTTATCTTGATGGAAAACTTCAAGGAGAAGCGGAAGTTGCCCCGTCTGAAGGTCATGAATGGATCAACCATCTGATCGTAGGAGCCCTTTGTAAATGGGTTTGGACAGCAACAGACCGTTTGACAGGCGATATCCGCGACATCCGCATTTATGGAAGAAATCTTAAACCAGAGGAGTTTTTAAAATGAAAAAATCTATTCTCGCCCTGAGCAGCGCATTGCTGTTCGCTGTTACCGGCCTTTCTGCAGCGGAAACAACACTCGTTTCTCTGAAAGGCAATGATGCAAATTTCAACAAAGTCGTCCGGGGCGGTGTGAAAGCAAGAGAACTCACGGCAGAAGGTCTTGTCATTAAAGCAAACGGTCCTGTCTATTCCACCTATACAGTGGAGAAAGCTGTTGATCCGAAAGCCGCTTATGAGCTGACGATCAAGATCAAATACAACGGTAACCGCAGCGGCATTTCCTTCGGCGGAGGTTTTATGACAAATGTCGGTTCCGCTCAAGTTTTCTGCAAACCTGAAACTCTGACAGAACTTACGGCAGATTTTACAAAAGGTGATAATGAAATCATTGTCAAAGATGCTTCAAAGTGGAAAACCGGAAGATTCATGGTTGCATTTGATGCGAAAGATGATGCATCTGATCTTCCGAACAGAAAACTGACAAAGGTTGGTATCACCAAGGTTGAAAAACAAACTGATGGAACCTGGCTGGTGGAAATGAAATCACCTGAAATGAAGCTGGAAGCCAAAAAAGGAAGCAAAGTCCGCGTTCATTATCAGGCAAACACCTGGAATACCATTGATACAAAATGGATCAAAAAAGGTGAAATTGTTGAATATAAAGGAAAGTTTGACGGTGTTGCCGCTCCCTATCCCCAGCCGAAAAAATTCTGGCCCGGAACCAAACAGTTCGGTCTGGTTTTCTTCACAAGCAGCCTCAAAGCAGGAGAATCTTATACGATCTCTGAAATTACTTTGAAAAAAATCACAAAGTAATCATATTCAAGATTAATAACAGGGCCGATATTTTTATCGGTCTTGTTTTGTGACAAATAAAGCAGGAATTTATAATGAAGTACTACTTGAAAAAAACAATGCTGTCGATTTCGGCTTTTGCCTTGCTCGGATTCTCTGCAGAACTCTCTGCTGCAGTAAAAGATATGCGTCCGAAGTTCGATAAGAGCGGCGCAAAGGGAAATGTCACATCACAGGCAAACCCCTGGTTCCCGTTCAACAAGGAACGGATCCATGCTCTCGGAGGACCGAACTATGCCCATAAAGCATTTGTCGGAAAAAATATCTGGGGACAGGGCTTGAAACTCATGGATGAGTATGGTTTCGATGCGCTCTATGTGGAAATCAATGACGGAGGCTGGTATCATACCTATGTCCGCATGCTGAAAGAAGCAAAAGAAGAAGGCGCAAAAATCAAACTCGGCATGTTCGTCGGAACCTGGAACAAAAACCATAAAGCTGTACTGAACAACCTGAAACGGAACCTTTCAACATTCAGAAATGACTTGAAAAATCATCCGAATGTTTACCGTATTGACAACCGTCCGGTCATGCTGATCTATACCCCGACAGCATATCAGCCGGAACAGTGGAAAGAACTGTTTGAAGGACTGGAAAAAGAGTTCGGTCCCATGGTGTTCCTTGCAAGTCTTTACGGGATGGATGGAACATTCCCGCAGAACTCCGAAAAGATGAAAGCATCCCTGGAAAAGTATATTCCTTATTTTGACGGGATCAGCGGTTACGGCTGTACCGGAGTGGAACCGCAGCGGCGATCTATGGCAGTTGCAGCCCCGATCATGAAGAAATATCCTCATAAATTGTTTGAAGGCTGTGCACTAAGCACTTACACCTGCCATTTCCATATGGGCGGGCTTCAGGTCGATCTTTCTTACAATTACCGCGAAAGTCTCGATATTCTGAAAAAGAATAATGTCGATTCCATCAATATTACAAACCTGTTCGATCATTACGAAAACTCCCTGATTTTCCCATGTTATGAACGGGAAGACCTGCTGTTCCGTTACGCTCAGTACTGGGGAAATCTCCGGAAAGGGATCGCATTCCCGAAAATCAAAAAGCCGGAATTGGTTCTCTGCAATCCCGTCATGCGTCTGGTCGGAAAAGATGATATCGACTTTGAAGTTCTTGCGTTTCCCTTTGATTCCAAGGATACCAAAGTAAAAATTGAACTGGAAGTTTGTGATACAGCCGGAAAGGTTCTGAAAAAATTCCCGGCAGTTGAAATGAATCCCGGGAAAGAATTTCAGATGAAAAAATTCACCCTTCCCGGAATGGAAGTTGCAAACCAGCGCGGTATCGTTCCCCGCCTCACCTACACTTGGCGCGGGAAAAAATATCAAATGAATTATAACCCCATGACCCTGCTTGCGGCATCCATCCGTCCCTATCAGATGTATTGGGCAAGATCCACTAAAAATGCACTGGAAGTCCGTAACGGCGGAAAACCCTGGTTTATCAACGGTGTCGGCCCCGGAGGAACACTGGAATATCCCCAGGGCGGAGTTGTGAATTTCAGTGCCGGTATTGCTCCAAACTGGGGAAAAGGTAAAAATCATGGTTACGCCCGCCATTCCATCAAGCGGAACGGTATGGAATTCTATACGATTACCGATTCAAAAGCTTTGAATATGAACCTTGCACTTCCCCTGCCCGCAAGCGGTGAAGCTTTGCAGTTCTTCCATCTCGAAATGGAAAATGGAAACGGCAGCAAACATCGCACATTGCCCATCTGGATCCTTCCGCCGAACCGGAAAGGCATGGTCAAATATCCTGTCCTGATGAATGATGGAACGATCAAAGATATCGAAATAGAAGAAGCACGTGTTCCGTATTTCTACTATCCGTGTAATTCGGATAATGGAAATCTGCTCGTAGATGTTTCCGGCTATATGCATAACGGAAATGTGGCAGGCGCAGGTTACGGCGGCGGTCATCTCGGTCATACGAACTATTACTATTACCATAATGGTCCGGTCGGTCCCAAAAACGGCGCTGAATTCCTGAAAGATGAAAACGGAAAAGGTTTCTACCGCTTCAACGGAAAAAATTCTGTAACCATCATGGGCGGAACCGCTCTGCCTTATGCCTCCACGTATGAAATTAATGTCAGAGTTCCGAAACTCGGCAAAAAAATGGGTTTGTTCGGAACAGGAAACAATCAGATCAGCCTGGCAATCATGCCGGACGGAAAACTCTGGCTGCAGCGTGCCAACGAAAAAGAAGGCATGGGCGGAACACCTCCGAAAAAAATCTTTAAGGCTGAAGTCACCTCAAAAGACAAGATCGAAGAAGGTAAATGGCACAGAGTTGCTGTTACTTATGACTTGAAGAAAATCCGACTTTATCTTGACGGTAAACTTCAGGGCGAAGCTGATGCACCGCCTTCTGAAGGTCATGAATGGATCACCCACCTGATCGTTGGAGGTCTCTGCAAATGGGTTTGGACTCCCACAGATCATCTCAATGGTGATATCCGTGATATCAGGATTTACGGAAGAGCGCTTGCTCCGGAAGAATTCCTCGGAGCCGAAAAAGCGTCCTGGTATGAGTTCTGGAAGTAATATCTGCTCTTAAACTGCTGATAAAGAAACAGGGCTGCTGCAAAAATTTCTTGCAGCAGCCCTTCAATTTTTATGGCTCAGTTTATCTTCCGATTTTATCCTGTTCTGCCCACTGGTACTTTTTACGGTCTTCGGCTGTGATCTTGCGGATCACACGTGCGGGATTTCCGGCGACCAGTGTATCAGCCGGGACATCACGAATCACAACGGAGCCGGCAGCAATCACAGCATTATCACCAATCGTAACTCCGCCGATGATCGTAACAGAACCGCCAATCCACACATTGTTTCCAACCGTCACAGGAAAAGCATATTCCCATCCGTCAATACGATCCTGAACATCTAACGGGTGTCCGGCGGCTAGAATCGAAACATTTGGTGCAATCCAGACATTATCCCCGAAACGGCAGTAATTACCATCCAGAACAATAAAATTGTAATTGGCAAAGAAATTTTCACCGACCTCGATACGGAATCCGTAATCGCATTTGAATGGCGGTAGAATGTTGCAGTTTTTACCGATTTTTCCAAAAATTTTCGCAAGATAATCTCTCCGTTCCTGAACCTGAGAGGGACGGAATTGGTTATATTCATGGATGGCATCCTGAATTTTAAATCGGTAAGCTGCCATCTCAGTTGTGTTATTGGGATTGTAAAGAAGTCCGGCTTCAGCTTTTTCCTGTTCAGTCATACCACCGGGAACTGGTTTGCAAAGAATTGGTTTTTCGTTCATAATTGTTGCTCCATTTTGTTACGGGCAAAAATAATATAATCTGCTATGGTGAAAATAACAAATCTTATAATCGGATTATTCGGGATGAAAAAGCATTCCGGACAACCAATACCATATTGAAATATAACATAATTTCCCATATTTACAAGTAGACAACCTATCTTTCATATATAAAAACAGATTTTTTTCGACATAAGGTCCTTCCATTTTATTCGGTAAAAAAATAAAAAACTAATAATATTATACGATATTATACGACATTATATGATATTTAACAATAATAAACAATATTAACAAAAAATTCTTTTAACACACAGTATAGGATAAATGTCAACCCTCTCCTTGCAGACAAATATTGATGATTACAGATAATATTTGAGTAATAAACCCTTTACTCAACAGAAAAATTTGGGAACGACAGTGTAACGAACTTTCTGTAAAATTGCATCTATCGGAGGGGTGGAGTTATGCATAGTTGGCACTCCGGCGAGAATGGGTCTATCCAACTTCTGGCAGCGTTGTCAATTCCATTTGCAGCAGAATGCAAGTTCACACATCCCAAAGAAAAGTATGGAACGCGAATCAGAAATATTTTCAATATGCCCAGTCGGGAAGAAGCGGAATCTATGCTCAAAAAGACGATTGAGAAATATGAAAACAAGACGTCTGGATTTGCAGAGTAGCTTGAATATGAAATCCCGGAAGGTTTGACAATATTCAACATTGTTCCGGATTCCATCGGGGTCAGACGCAAATTAAGGACTGGAAATATGATAGAATTTCAAAACAAGGAGTTGAAAAAACGGACAAGGTGTAAATTATTCCCTAACGGGGAATCTTTGCTCAGAATTGTCACGGCACTTCTGATCGAGTTGGATGAAACATGGCTCAGCGAGAGTAAACGTTACATCTGAGAAGCAGCAGGGATTTTGGAGAATTTACAGAAAATATGTTACGTAGCCATGGTAAAGTTTTATCCCAACAACATCATAAGGTCATGTTTTATGCGAGGGGGCAACAAGATGGTTATCAATGATGATCTCGGCATTTTTATGTTTCAATACGCACCCCATGTGGGACGGGGCGACACCGTGGACGTTTTACTTGAATTTACCCAAGCAGTTTCAATACACGCCCCGTGTGGGACGGGGCGACATGCTTGAAATGTGGATGAAACACCGGGCAAAGTTTCAATACACGCCCCGTGTGGGACGGGGCGACCTTCTTTTACTGGTTCATTCCATAAAACAGTTTTTGTTTCAATACACGCCCCGTGCGGGACGGGGCGACAAATATTGTCCTTTTGCAACCAAATAGTTTGTAGTTTCAATACACGCCCCGTGCGGGACGGGGCGACAGCGGTATCGGCTCTTGCATGCGGGAATGATTATGTTTCAATACACGCCCCGTGCGGGACGGGGCGACAAAGTTCTGATGAATCTTTGTAAGGATGTATAAGTTTCAATACACGCCCCGTGCGGGACGGGGCGACTGGGTGCGCCGCTGAAACTTTTAACGGAGAGGAGGTTTCAATACACGCCCCGTGCGGGACGGGGCGACCTGCGGGATCGGGATCAATGGACA
>JAFVTF010000066.1 GCA_017503375.1 Lentisphaeria bacterium
AAATATATTGAGTTAGTTGCAGAAACTCAAAAAAAATATTCTCAAGAAACTGAAATTTATTCACGTTTTACTAAAGCAATACAAGCATTGAAGCAAGGAAATCCGTTTTTGTACTCCCCAGGTTTTTTAGATCGTGAAAATGTATGGAAGTTGGATAAAAACATCTGTTGACAGGCATAAAAAACAGGAAAAACAGTTAATATGAAAACGCAAACTTTTGAAATATTGCCTCTGAAAATCATAATACTGTTATCTGTTGTAATATTGATGAGTTCATGTAATGATTCCCGATCTGTAACGGCTATTGACTCCATACAAAATCAGCTGCAAGAGGCAATGCAAACCGGAAAAACGGAATATGAGGTCAAAATACCGGCAGCACCGCAAACCAGAATCATATACTTTTACCCGTATACAGATTTTGAAAATACTCCTCTTGAAAATTCTGTCCGGGAAGAATTGAAAACAATTGCCACTTCCGTAGAAAAAACTTTATTGGCGGTTATTGATGCCGGTAAGGTTGTGAAATACGGCGAAGCTCCTCGCTTTTTGAAGCCTTCAAAAGCAATGCCGATGATTTGGACAGCACAAAACGGATTTATAACAATCAAAATCCGGAAAAATATTGATAGCTCGTACAATTTAATCAAAGATAAAGAGAAAAAATAATGAGCAATAACAAACACGCAAAACTTCATGCCATACTGCCCCGGAGCGAACAACAATGAACTCCACAAAAACAATGATATGTGCTGCACTTTCAGCATTGACTGCGCCGTATTGAAAGGGGAGTTACAACTATGTCTCTGGAACAATTTTTTCTGCCGCCGCGTGAGTGGTGCGAAAGCAAATTAAATGAAAACCGCAGATACTTTCATTTGTTTTCTCAAAAAACAGTTGAGTCGATAAACAAAATTGTGTTTGGCCGCTGTTATCATGGACACTCACCGGGGGGCAGATCGTGTGAAAGGACTCTTTGGAATATTGATAGCGCAGGAAACGTATCTCCTGCCGGCTATATGTGTTTCAGGTGTTCCGGATTTTTGAAACATGACAAAGAGTATGGAGTATTGCTGCTTGGCAATCAACGGCTGGAAGCTGAACGCACCTCCGGAAATATCGTTCATATCAAATTAAACGATCAGGAAATCGGTTGTTTTGAATGGACATTCTGGTCTCGCTTTTTCTATAAAGGTTCCGGCAGATTTTACAATAACGATCACTCTGTTTCGGGAAAAATTCATCTGCCCGCATTTTTTGTTGCCAGTAATTTTCACGCTCTTGGTGGCATGAGTGACAATACTCTCTGGGGAAATGTTACAATCAATAAGAGTAGATATCAATTCCAAATTCATCAGACCGATTCCAATTATTACCATAAGGAAACGCCTTTTGAACAAGATACGCTGTTTTCTTTCGTACCAAAAAAAACAGTTGAACCAATTGACGATGAAATCACTCGATTGAATCTTACAGAAAAAGACCGCCTTCTGTTATTATATCTTTTTTGCAGAAGTATCGCGTTTTATCAATACAGTATCAATAAGGCGTAACAAAATATGAAAAATATAATGAAGAATCTCTGTAATATATGCATTACCGCATTTTCGGCGTTGCGGGCGGGAAAAGTGTTTGCCGCAGATAATATCAGCGTTATTGCCTCCTGTCGGAAGGATGCCGATATTATTGCAGGGGCGTTGAAGGTTCTCAAAGCACATACCGGCAATGCTGAACACTATAATTCGGTTCATCGACGGTTTGTGCCAGAACTGAGCAGAAAATAGAAGAAAATTGAAAGACGAAGTTGAAAAAGACCGGCCCTTGTCAGTTTCCGCCTGCGCCCCGTTTACGGCAAGAGCATTTTTTCACGCTGTCGGCGACGGAACATATGGGGCGTTATACCTTCTTTTCGCTTGAACTGCCGTGCAAAGAAAACAGGATCAGACCATCCGCAGCGAGATGCGATTGCCTCGATATTGTCATCGCTGATCGTGAGAAATTCTTTTGCTTTTTGAATTCGGAGTCTGATAAGATATTCCTTCGGAGAATGACCGATAAGAGCCTTGAAAACATAATGGAATCTGGTTTCCGATAAACATGCAAGTTTTGCAAGTTGTTTTCTCGTCAGTTTCATTTGCAGATTCTTCTGCATAAAAAAAATCACTTTCAGCATTCGATCATTCTGCTCCAGCACAGTCTGAATATGTCCGGTCTGAAACGATTCCTTATACAACAGAGAAAAAATTTCAACTGCGGACAACAGAGAATCCACAAAACTTCCGCGAGAATCAAACAGTTTTTCGATCAGGAAGCGGAGACGTTCGGCAATCTCTCCTTTTTGGACATAATGAACAGATCGCCCCAGAAATGGATCCACGGACTCATTATTGCGGAAAAGCAGGTGCGTGTAATTCAAAAGACAATGATCCGGACATGCTACGCTGTGAAGGACATTGGGGGGAATAACAAGAGCCTCGTTGTCATGGATCGTATAGATCTTTCCATCAATATCGGTTCGCATCTGGTACTTGCCCTCCAATGGAGTTACGATAACAAAAAAAGGAAAGGAACGGAAGCTGATCCAGGAATGACAAGTCCGTTGTTCTTTATTCCCGTTGATCCATTGCCATGTAAAGAGATTTTCCATGTTCAGTATAAAAGTCCTGTTTTTTAGTACTATCATGCCTTGATGAAAATGCATCGCAGCAGTATATTAATATACATTGTCAATCATCATTTACAAGGAGAATGCCGATGAAAAAGACGATTTACCGCATCATTTTTTCGGAACGGGAAAAAGCCGAACTTCAAGAGCAAACGGTTTCACTTCCTCTTGCAGAGGATCAGATACTGGCAAAAACGCTTTATTCATGGATCAGTTCGGGGACAGAAACCACGGGGGTATATTCCGGCAATCTGCCGTCCGCCAAATATCCGCTGTGTCCCGGTTACAGTTCAGTTTCCCAGGTTGTCGAAATCGGTCCGGGAGTGAAATCCCTGAAACCCGGCGATATCGTTATCGGGGGGAATCACAGTTCATACCAGTGCATGAAAGAATCTCGTTTTAATCGGATCGCTCCTGATATCGATTGCAGAAATGCAGTCTTCATTCACATGTTCAAGATTCCGCTTCCGGCGTTTGTCCGTACTCAAATCAGAGGTCCTGAAAAGTGTGTGATCGCCGGTCTCGGATTGATCGGTTTGTGTGCCGCTCAGTTAGCTCGTATGTTTGGATATGAGGTATACGGCTTTGACATAAATTCAAAACGCTGTGCGCTCGCCGAGCATTACGGAATCCAGACGGTTTCTTCCATTTCAACGGAAAAGTTCGGGCAGAGCGTTGGGTTGGGAATCGATTGTTCCGGACACGAAAAAGCGGTGATGGACCTTTCTAAAGTTATCCGGCGTTTCGGTGAAATCGCATTGGTCGGAGTCCCCTGGAAGCGCAACACAGAAATTTATGCACAGGAACTGCTTCACTCCATATTTTACAACTTCCTGACAATACGCACGGGCTGGGAGATGGATATGCCGGATCATCCGGAAATATACAACAATAAAAATTTTGAATTGTTGACGATGCGCACAATTCAGTGGGGATTTCTGAAAATCAACCCCGAAGATTATGAAACCGTTACGCCGGAAAATCCGCAGAACATTTATCAGAATATTCTGCACGGCAAGATGACTGGTCTTGGTTATATGCTCGATTGGACGAAATTTTAATATCAGGGAGGTCTCACGATGAAAACCACGGAAAACCTGAAAGCAAAACAGTTCAAGTACATTGAAAAACCATGCCATGGAGGAAAGGGACCATGGTATTTCAAAGATATGCTGGATGGGATCAGCAGAAAAGATGTCATCCAATATATTCATGATGACATCCTGCCTCCCGGTTCTGAATTCGGGATTCACTGTCATTCAGCTGATGACGGTCCGGATGAAGAATGGTATCTTTGCATTTCCGGAAAAGGAACCATGATTTTAGACGGCGTTTCCGTTCCTTTCGAGGAGGGCGACATCAATGTATGCCGCAACGGTGGTTCTCATGGGATCATCAATGACAGCGACAAAGACCTTCGCTTTCTCGTAATCAGGGCGAAAGTCAATAAAACCACTTGAGAAAAATTCTTTTGGCGCTGGAATGCAGTTCTTGCAAAGAAGTTCAATGCAGAAAACTCGTCCAGCGTTTCCTGTCCTTATCTTCCGGGATCCTGGCATTTTCCCGTTCCGGCAGGCCCAATCTTGCCAGTTTTCCCCGACCGAACGGATGAAACGGTTCGATATGGATTTCCGGCCGACGCCGGAGAGAATGCGCCAGATCACGGATCGCCAGCAGATCCGAATCGGAATCATTCCATCCGGGGATCAGCGGACAGCGCAATTCAATGGACGCACTCGCATCGTCAAGAATGTGAAGATTGGATAAGATGCGGTCATTGGACAGGATGTGGGTATCACAAAAAATCTGAAGTCTCCCCAGGGGGACGGCAAAAACGGCAGAAAATCTCAGAATTTGGGCCGATTCTCAGAATTATTCCGGCAAAATCGGCTGCTTGACGGATTCTGAGTGTGTTTCATGCACACGGGGCGAAAAGTTATAAAACCCTTTGAGTAAACGAGTTTTAGCGGAGACTGCGCAAAACAGATGAAACACCATCCTTTCTCCCGGCTTGTCCTCCACAGCCTTGGCGAAGGAGGAAGGGAGAAAACTTCATCCGTCTTCATCTGCTCCGCAGATTACGCCGTGACAAGCAAGTGCGCAAAGGGAGCGACTTCATCCGCCGTCGCTCTGCGAGCTATGGCGGGACAAGCAAGCAAGGCGTAACGGTTATTCAGTGAAGAGCGGCTGGCGCCGCGTGAAGATG
>JAFVTF010000067.1 GCA_017503375.1 Lentisphaeria bacterium
ATCAGCAATGCCAAGATGGAAGGGTTTAACAACAAGATCAGATGGCTGATAAAACAGGCTTATGGCTTCAGAGATCGTGAGTACTTCAAGTTAAAAATCTATCAACTGCCGGAAATTTCAAGTTCAAAGGAGATATGAGTTCTTGTCACAAACCGTCGAAGAGACAAAAATCAGAGATTTTGTCCACGTCTTGGATTTTTATAGGATATCTGTGAGAAAAAACAGTATTTTGGTCTGTTGTCGGCAGGGAAACGCTTGAAAAAAACATCAAACGGTGCTATATTAAGGAGTTTTATTGTAATAAACCAGAAATGAAACATAAGGAAGAAGAAACATGTACAGTGCATCAGATCTGAAAAAAGGACTGAAAATCGAAATTGATGGTCAGCCCTGGGTTATCACCGAATTTGAATTCTGCAAACCCGGTAAAGGAACCGCTCTCTATCGTTGCCGTCTGAAAAACCTCATGACCGGTGCCGGTATGGACAGAACATTCCGTCCAGTTGACAAAGTGGATGAACCCAATCTTGAAGAACGCGAAATGCATTACATCTACAATGAAGGCGATGAATATGTATTCAGCGATTCTGAAACCTATGATGAAATCCGCATTACAGCAGAACAGCTTGGCAAAAAAGTCTGGTTCCTGGAACCCGATGCACTTTGCACCGCTCTGTTCTTCAATGGTGCTCCCATTGATATCAACCTGCCGACCTGGCTGATCCGCGAAGTCACCGAAACTGAACCGGGCGCACGCGGCGATACAGCATCCTCCAACGTTATGAAACCTGCTAAAGTCGATAACGGTTATGAACTCATGGTTCCGCTCTTCATCAACGTTGGCGACACCATCAAAATCGACACCCGTACAGGTGAATATGCCGAACGTGTCAGCAAAGGCTGATCAGGAGTCTCTTTGCAGCGCACTCCTCTTCCGTTCGGAAGTTCTCCGCGAAACCCGTGCCTATTATCATGCGCATGGGTTCGCTGAGGTGGAAACCCCTGTTGTCATAGAAGCACCCGCCATCGAAGAATATATCGAGGCTCCGCGTTTGACAACCGGGGCTTTTTTGCGTTCCTCCCCTGAATTGGAAATGAAACGGCTTCTGGCCGCAGGGATGGAACGTATCTATGAATTATCTCCCTGTTTCAGGGCAGGGGAACACGGCAGACGCCACCGCTGTGAGTTCACTATGCTGGAATGGTATATGGCTCATACGGATTATATGGAACTGCTGGATTTTACAAAAGGCCTCTTCCGTCATCTGGCAACCGCTTTGAAGGTCCCCGAACATATTTTCAATCCCCATGCCGAATGGGAAATTATTTCTGTCCGGGATGCTTTCCGGAATTTTGCCGGGGAAGATGCTGATAAATGTGCTGAAACAGAGTCTCTCTTTGAACAGGTCCTTGTGGAAAAAGTTGAGCCTGCTCTGCCGCAGAATGTTCCCTGTGTTCTGATGGATTATCCTGTCCGTTTCGGTGCTTTTGCCCGGAAAAAAGCGGAAGATCCCACCCTTGCTGAACGCTGGGAAGTCTATTACAACGGAATAGAATTGGGAAATGCTTACGGTGAACTTGTGGATGCTGAGGAACAGATTCGCAGATTCGCTGAGTATGCGGAAAAACGGAAACTTTGCGGCTTGACGGAATATCCGCAGCCTGTTGAGTTTCTGGATGCAATCCGTTCCGGAATCCCCGATTCTGCCGGTTGTGCAATCGGTTTTGACCGATTGGTGATGGTTCTCGCCGGAACCGATGATATTGAGAACGTTACATTTCCGCACAGGTGATTGGGATGGAAAATCCGGAAGAAATAACACAGGCTATAGATCTTGCAGCTCTGCGCGGTGAGGTTCAGCGGAGACCAAAGCGTAAGAAAATTGATTTGTACGAAGTTGCTGCGGACAGCATAGCGGCGGATTCTCTGGTCGGATTGGTCCGGAAACACAATGAAGATTGTTTTGCATGCTGTACCAAGCCGGATGGACATCTGGCTCTGGCGGCAGTTGCTGACGGAATCGGAGGAAGTGAGAAGGGGGAAGTCGCCTCATCTGCCTGTATCGCTTCAATGATTGCATCATGGCGGAAATTCTCATCCCGTTACGTTGATACAACTTGGGAAAATGCTCAGGAATTTCTTTTACAGGCAATTATGGATGCCAATGAATTGGTTTATAAAGTTTCCGTTCAGGAAAAATCTACTATGGGAACCACGATTGCTGCGATTCAATTTGCAGACCGCTTTGCAGTCATTGCCAATGCCGGGGACAGCCGGGTTTACCGGTTGCGGAATCACGAATTGGAACAGCTTTCCACAGATCATACTCCGGTTGCAGAAGCTCTTACACGCGGGGAAATTTCGGAACATGAAGCAAAATTTTCACCGATGCGGCACACGATTACAAGAGCCATCGGCGTGGCTGAATTTGCTATCCCCCAGGTTCGCGTAGTGGAGCATCTCCCCGGTGATTGTTATCTCATCTGTTCCGATGGGTTGACCCTTCATGTGCCGGATGATGAGATCCGGAAAGAGATGGATGTCTGCTATGATCCGGTACAGTGTGTGGATCATCTGATCAAGAAGACCTTGCGCGGCGGAGCGCATGATAATGTTACAATCATTTCAATTTTTGCCTGAAAAATCCGGAGAGGAATCACGATGCCGCCGAAAGAAAATTTGACCGCATTTGTTCCGATGACAGTGGAAGAAATGAAAGCACGGAAATGGGATGCCATAGATATTCTTCTGATTTCCGGAGATGCTTACGTGGATCATCTGATGTTCGGCCCCCCGATTATCGCCAGGGTACTGCTGAATGCCGGTTTCCGTGTAGGATATTGCGCTCAGCCGGACTGGAAAAATCCGGAATGTCTCAAGACCTTCGGACGGCCTCTGCTCGGGTGCGCTGTCACCAGCGGAAATATGGATTCCATGGTTAAACTGTACACCGCAGGACGCAGGCTCCGTCATGAAGATATGTTTGCTCCGGGAGGAAAGCCGGGATTATGCCCGCCCCATTCCACCGTTGTTTATTCCCAGTTGGCAAGACAGGCTTTTCCGGGAATTCCGGTGATTGCCGGTGGAGTGGAGGCCAGTTTGCGGCGGGTTGCCCATTATGACTACTGGCAGGATAAAATGCGCCCTTCCATTCTTGTGGATTCCAAAGCAAACCTGTTGTGTTATGGAATGGGGGAAGTGACGATGCCGGAGATATTCCGCCGTTTGAAAGCCGGAGAGACGCTTGAGGGAATTCGCGGAACATGCCGTTATCTGGGAGGAAAAGAGAGTCAGGCTTTTGTGATTGATGAAAACTGTGTCGTGCTGCCTTCCTATGAAGATATCTGCTCCGATAAACTTGCCATCATGGAGTTGACCAAAATTATTGAACGTGAAATGAATCCCTGGAACGGAAAACGGCTGGTTCAATGGACGAATGGCAGATTGCTTGTGATAGAACCTCCGGCATATCCCATGACAACTGAACAGTATGATGACGTTTGCAATCTTCCGTTTACCGGACTGCAGCACTGGTCCTACAAAGAAACCATCCCTGCGTGGGATATTGTAAAATGTTCGATTCCTGCGGTGCGTGGCTGTCCGGGCGGATGCGCTTTTTGCGGAATCATGGTTCATCACGGACACCATTTAATTTCCCGCAGTATTGAGAATATCATAAAAGATGTGGAACGTCTGCGCCGTCAGCCGTTTTTCAAAGGAGTGATTACCGATTTGGGCGGAGCCGCCGGTAATATTTATCAGCATGGCCCGCGTGATCCGGAACGTTGTAAAAAATGCAAACGTGTCTCTTGTCTTTTCCCCGATTTTTGTCCGAATTATCATGCTGACGAGAAACCTCTGTTGGAATTACTGAACCGTTTGTCCCGGATGGAGGGCGTGCGGAAGGTTCTGTTGAATTCCGGACAGCGTCTTGACCTTGCATTGGTGCAGCAGAAATTAACGGAAAAAGTGATTCGTGATCACACCCCGGGGCATATCGGTGTGGCTCCGGAGCATTTGGACCCGACAGTGCTGCGTTTGATGCGGAAAGGAAAACCGGGAGAAATTGAACGGTTCCGTGAGATTTTTGACCGGGTAAACCGTCAAACAGGCAAGAAACAATATATGGATCCGTACTTTATTTCCAATTTCCCCGGCTGTACACGGAAACAGATGAAAGTAGTGGATGATTTTCTGGTAAAGAATCATTGGGACCCCAGACAGGTACAGGATTATATTCCTTTGCCGATGACCATGGGATGCGCCATGTATTGTTCCGGTATCGACCCGGAGGGAAATCCGATTGAAGTAAACCGCGGATTGGCTGAACGGCGGGATCAGCGGGATATGCTCCGGAGAAAACATACCCGGAACCATAATGTCAAAAAACGGAAATAATTTTAAATAAATTACTTTTTTACTTTGAAAATATGCAGAACTGGCATATATTATATGCCGTGAGGTCGGTTTAAAACATTTTTGAACCGGCAATAAAGAAAACAATATGGGTAATTTCAAAGGGGCTTTTGAAATTGCCTCAAATATCTATCATTAGTCTTTGTGAATGGTACAGGATAAAAAACGCTGTTCCGCCCATTCCGGAGATTCTATGAAAATACAAAAATAATTGAGGAGGCAGAACTTATGAAAAAATTACTGTGTGTCGTCTTGTTGGCTTTCTGGGGAATGATGCTTTTGGCAGATGAAGGCAGAACATTTGAAACGTTGACAAAATACAAATATAAGAATGTAAGAATTGAAGGAATCACCTGGAAGGGAATCCGGATCCGTCATGATAAAGGAAACCGTTATATAACGGATAAAGATTTGACTGCTGCAGATAAAGATCTGTTGAAAAAAGAATTGGAAATCTGGCGCGGGAAAGCAGAGAAACATAACCGCCGCAACAGTGTCCGTTCCGGTGCCCGGGCTGAACAGGAAAAAGAATTGAAAGCTCTTCAGACTCAACTTCCCAAGATGAATGGGAAAGCCGTATGCAACTGGTTTCAGCCGAGAATCGGAGCAACTCCGTATGATAAAGATTTTCGATCAAAGTATTTTTCCGCTTTTGCATACGCCAAGAACGGCCGGGCTGTCATGAAAGCTGTTGAAGCGCGTATGAGAGCGATTGACACGGAAGAGTTCAATAAATTGAAGGATGCTTGTCTTGGCGGTTCCGTTGCTCAGGCAAACAGTGTCTTGAGAAAACGGATTGGTGCTGCGTATGAACACCCCAATTTCACTGAAAATTTGCGTATGCGCTTTATCTGGGTTCCCGTCAATGTCAGAACTGCTTTCGTGAATTCTCTGAAGGAAATGGCTGATCAGGAAAAAATTTGCTGCTTCTGTAAAAAAGAACCTTCCTTGAAACCCGGCAGCTATGGAAAGGCATGTTCTGCCAAAGTCTGTACGAAGTGTCAGAAAAATCTTGTGGAAAAAGCTGATGCCAACAGCAAAGAGAAGATTTGTGAATCATGTAAGGCGGAAGCCGACGGCGGTGGCGGCGATGAAGTTGCTCCGATGTGATGCTGTAATTTCAAAGAGTTATCCGGGAAAGGGGTCAATTTTTTATGGGTAAAGTTTTATTGTCAGTTGTAATGTGCTGCGTTGCAGCGTTTGTATTTGCACAGGTGGAAGTTTCCATCACAGGAAAACAGGGGGATGATACTCTTGTTCTCCGTGATTTCAAGGGCGATATGGTTATGCGCCGCCAGCTGGAACGTGATTTGCGGAATTGCGGATGGTTTGATGTCCAGCAAAAAGGTGTGGCAAACTATATGGTCAGCGGTTATTCCCGTGGAAATCAGTTGGAACTGGTTGTTACGGATGGCGCAGGGGCACGGATTACAACGGTCCGGGCTTATGGTTCCACACCGGCTCAGGCCTCCCATAAAGCAGTGGATGCTCTGCTGAAATATCTTTATAAAGTAGATGGTATCTGCAGTTCCAAAATAGCATTTACCGCAGAAATCTCTCCGATGCAGAAAGAGATTTATATTTGCGATTATGATGGAACGAATTTCAAGCGTCTGACCTATAACCGGGGACTGTCTCTGGATCCTGTCTGGTCCCCCAACGGAAACAGTGTCGTTTACAGTTACATCGGCAATGCGTATACCGTTCTGATGGAACATCATGTAGCAAGCGGACAATCCCGGCAGCTTGCAAAATTCCGCGGCTTGAACGCCGGAGGCGCAATCTCTCCGAATGGTACACATGTCGCTTTGGTTTTGAGTAAAGATAATCAGGTCGATCTTTATGTCCGGCCTTTGAACGGCGGAACATTGCGCCGCCTGACCCGGGATAAAGCGGTGGAGGCCTCTCCCTGCTGGTCTCCTGACGGAACAAAGATCTGCTATGTTTCCGATTCCGGTTACGGCAGACCCCGGCTTTATGTCATCTCTGTAAACGGCGGAAGAGCGGTCCGGCTTCCCGGAAGTCTGGGCAGCGAAAGCGTTTCTCCCTCCTGGGGAAAAGATGGAAAGATCACCTATTGTGCCAAGAGCGGAAATTACAGCGTATATGTTGTTGATCCGAACGGCGTTTCAGCGAATGAGCCCAGACAGAAAATCGGTCGGGTCGTGAACGCCGGAGGCGATTGGGAAAGTCCCTCCTGGGCTCCGGATAACCGGCATATCGTCTGTTCCCATAACGGAGGTCTTTATGTCGTTGACACCTGGTCCGGAAAGAGCCGTCAGATTGTAGGCGGAAAATCCAAATGTACACTTCCGGACTGGTCTCCGCTGAACTGAGTTTTTTATGGCTTACGATATCGAATGGCTGAATTCAACCGGTTTTTTTACGATTAAACTCGGTTTGGAGCGGATGGAAGAGCTGCTGGAACGGATGGGGCGGCCTCAGGATTCTTTGCGTTTTGTTCATGTAGCGGGAAGTAATGGGAAAGGGTCGGTCTGTTCTTTGACAGAAACAGCGTTGCGGAAAATGGGGTATAAAACCGGATTTTACAGTTCTCCGCATTTGATCAAGCTCACAGAACGTTTCCGGGTCAATGGAACGCCTGCCGGGGATGAATGTTTTATCCGCAGTGCCGAATCCGTCAGAAAACATGTGGAAGCGATGAGAAAAAACAACAACTCGCCTTCTTATTTTGAGATAACGACTGCCATTGCATTGGAAATTTTCCGTTCAGAGAATGTGGATTTTGTGATATGGGAAACCGGACTTGGCGGCAGATTGGACGCCACGAATGTGGTTATTCCGGAACTGTCCGTCATAACGGGGATTTCTCTGGAACATACAGCTTATCTTGGAACAACTTTGAGTGCAGTTGCCGGAGAGAAAGCCGGAATTATCAAACCGGGCGTTCCGGTGATTTGCGGGCCGATGCCGGAAGAAGCCCGTTCTGTTATAGCTCAAAAAGCCGCTGACTTGAATGCTCCTTTTGTACAGGTTCCTGCTTATACCGGAGCATATCAAATCAACCGGGAACAGTTTTGTCAGAAGATCACTGTGGATGGTCAGCAGTTTTTGCTGAGCCTGCCGGGTGCGTATCAGCGCAATAATGCTTCCACAGCGTTTTACGGTTTGAAATATCTTGCCTCAAAATATGATTTTGATTTTTCAACAGCACTTTCCGGTTTCGGTGAAACCCGCTGGAGTGCCAGATTTCAGTATATTCCAGAGAAAAATCTGTTGATAGACGGTGCGCATAATCCGGAGGGAATGCAGGCTTTGGCATCAGCTTTGCAGGATTATTTCCCCGGAGAACGCTTTCATTTTCTTGCCGGATGTTTTGCGGATAAAAATGCGGAAGAGGTCGTGGCTGCCTTTGCACCGCTTGCTGAAGATGTTTCATTTATCGCTTTCGACGGTTCCGGCAGAGAGATTTGCTCTCCGGCCCAGTTGGGCGGTTTACTGGAAAAATATGCTCCCGGAATTTCCTGGCGTGAGGCAGATTTGGCAGAATCTTTGCAGAAACTCACGGCTGAATCTGGAATAACAGTCCTTTGCGGTTCTCTTCACATGTGCGGAGAAGCTTTGGAATTGCTCGGCTTGCCGGGATAATTTCCGGAAATCAATCCTTCTTATCTCCGATAAAATCATCAAAATCGCCGAAAGAGTCCGGATCTTCTTTTTTGTCTTCAATACGATCCATGAACGGAAGATCTTTGATTTCTTCATAGTCCACATCTTTTGTAGCGATTCTTCCACCATCAATAATGACAGAACCGTCACTGGGATTGCTGACAAGAAACGGAGTCGTTGTTGTTCGGAGATAAACCTGACGTTTTTCAAGTTTTCCGTTGAAATTATATCTGTAGTAGATAAAGACCTTCTGTGTGACATGAATCATTGCATGGAGTCTTGCCGTGGAATCGACCAGTAATTGCGGACGGTAATCCGGTCCCAAATCGAATCCGAGACGTTTGACAGCATACACGTTTTCTGCATCTTCAATGATGAGATAATAAAGCTGTGCGGTTCCGTTATTGAAGATTCTGATATTATAATTTCTGGTTGGGACTTTTTGCGTGACCAGCCGTTTTCCCGTATAATCCGGAACTCCGAAAAGCCGTTTCCAGTAAAGAGAACCGTTTCCGACACTGAAACTGGTTTCATTGGAACGGTAGCTGCCGGATAATCTGGGATGTTTGACAATTGCTGTCACACTGTAATCTCCCAGTTCCTGAAGGGGATAATAGTTGGAAAGATTGATTGTGATATTGCGGGTTTCCCCGGGTTTCAGAATCAAACCGGAGAGAATCGGTTTTTTTCCGGGAAGCCGTTCCAGTAATTTTCTGTTTTTGTGGTAGATGACAAAATCCAGTTCCCCGCGCAGTTGTTTACTGTGACCGAAGGTGATCGGCATGGATGAATAATTTTTGAGGTAAATTCTGAGCCGCACTGCATCGTACTGCATAAAATCAGTATGGCTGGGCTTGATGTTGAGCGAAATCTGAGCGAATCCCTGCAAGCCGGCAAGCATCAGAAGCAGTAATAATATTTTTTTCATAGTGTATCTCTCCGTTCATAATGATTGGATTTGTAAATTACATCATAAATGGTTACTTTTCAAATGCAAAAAATAAAAAAATCCTTAAAACAGAGGAAGTTTACCGAAAAATATATTGAATCAGGAATGAATTCATTTTTTTCGGACTTGATTTTTTACCGTTTTTGTGCTAATTTAATTAGATAAACCTAAAAACGTCAGGAAGTTTTTATGACAATTACAGCCGCAATACTTGTTTTTATTTCCGTGTTCATGCACGCTGCATGGAATTTGATGTCCAAAACCACCCAGCCATCCACGGCATTTTATCTGATTATGAACTTTGTCGGAGGGATCATCTGGCTGCCGTTTTTTATCATGAGTGCAAACTCCTTCTGGGGACTGCCTCCGCTGTTTTATTGGCTTTTCGCAGCGACTTGCGTGTTTGAAGTCCTTTACATGTATGGATTGGCACATGGATACAAGCATGGAGATATCTCTCTGATTTATCCGCTCGTGCGAACTCTTCCGGTATTGATGCTTGCGGTAATCACTCTTGTTGCCGGAATCGGTAAACCGTTCGGAGCCATTACAATGTTCGGTATGATCGTGATCGCATGCGGCTGCCTGATCATGCCATTTCAATCATTCCGGAATATTTCTTTCAAAAATCTGAATGGAATCGCTCTGGTCTTTGTATGTCTCGGTGCAATCGGAACGACCGGGTATACTTTGTGTGACAGTGAGGCGTTGAAACTTGTCGCTCCCGATGGGAATGTTTCAGCCGTCTGTACACTGGGTTATCTGTTTCTGATGCAGACCGGTTTGACTCTCGGAGAAGTTCCGCTGGTTGTTTTTGACAAAAAAGAACACGAAGCAATGAAAAACATCTGGGGAAAGAAAATTATTTATCCGGTTCTTGCCGGGGTAGTCAGCTCTATGGCATATGCCTTGATTCTGATTGCTATGCAGTATGTCACCAATGTCAGTTACATTCAGGCATTCCGTCAGCTCAGTCTGCCGATCGGCTTTGTTGCCGGAGTGATCTTCCTGCATGAAAAAAGTTCTGCGACCAAAGTTGTCGGTCTTTCCCTGATTCTGATCGGGTTGATCGTTGTGGCTTTTACAAAATAGTCCGCATAAAATTCCGGAAAATTTTCTTCAAAAGTTTTCCTTTTTTTCCCGGTCACAAATCAATCATTATTGGAAAGCTCTGTTCCCAATAAGGGTTGATAAATCTTTCTGTTATTTTAACCCCAAAATGGCATTTTGATTTCTGCTGATACAAAAATCGGAATGCCGCAAAAAGGTTTGAAAAAGGATGATGGGGTTTGGGGAAGAAGGGAAAAACTTTCCTGAAAAGTTTTTCCCATCTTCCCCGATCACAAATCAACCTTTATTGGAAACAAAGCCACAATGGAAAGCTGACTGTTTCAGCCTGCGGTTACTTCTGAACCCGTTCCAGAGAGAACTGATCAACATAAACTTTGTTCGGATTCACATTTTTCTTATGGAAACCTCCCAGATAGAAAAATGCATCCTGACTCAGTTTCACAGGACCAAGCCGGAACAGTTTATAATCCTTTCCGGAATAATCTTTTATTTTAAGTTTTTTCGTATAAATAACCTTTTTTGTAAACTGATCGTAAAATCCAACGCTGTTTGTCAAATCCGGGTCAACGGCATCTGTTCTGATTCTCAGATTGACATAGTATTCCGCTTTTTCGATCGGTCCGAGTTTGCACCACATGCTCCAGCCTTTATTGCCGTCAGTGACAACACTCTTTCCATCCAGTGCTGCCGGATCATTGCAGAATGATTTCAGCATGAATTTTGATTCCGGATAGACGATTTCCGGCATACTGATTCTGCCGAACTGCTTCAATCCATTCCGGTATCCGAGAGTGAAGAACAGCGGAGACCATGCAGCTGTCGGTTCTTTTGCAGGCAGCGTTCGGAAAAAGTTCGCAGTCATTCCTGTTTTCATCTGATTGAATGGTAATTGTTTCAACGGAATCGCCATCATCCATTCCCATGTATTGCCGGAAAGATTGTTGATAAAACGCGGCGTAAGTTTTCCTTTTTCGCGTTCTTCTTTTCCGTCCTTCATGAAGAATTTCAACTGCTCGATTTTTCCTGCAGGGGAGATCGCTATGTGCCATAATGGTCTTGCAGCATATTCCGAAAAGAATAACTCTACACAATCGCTCCAGAAATCCCGGTTGGAAACGATCACCCCGCCGGGATTGTTTTCTGTGTATTTCAGGTAAAGATACTGTTTATCTGCTGCCGCAAGCATGGAGATATTGCGGGCATGTGCTTTTCCATCTTTGTTCTGAAGCCAAAGACCGGTGGAGTTTGCTTTTGACCAGTTGACTTTTTCCGGATTACCTCCGGCATTCGAGACCATGGCGGGAATCAATTTTTTCTGTTTGGTCTTGCCCATATTTGCCATTTTCTGTTCGTACTGGAGTTTGCCTTTTCTTGCTTCTTCCCATACACCTTTGATAAATCTTTGAAGATTCGCTTTTTCAAAAGGTGTTTTAACCAGAACAGATGCTTCTTTCAGAAGGGCTTCTATTTGATTGAAACGTTCGTTGCTGCCGATTTTCCAGTTGATATCTTCTGTATGGAGTCCGGTTCCCCAATAGGGATTATGCGCGCCCCGCGGACCATAAGGTTTGGAAATATCGTCTGTCCATTCTTTCGGGTAATTATTTTTATTCCACCATGCGTCTTCGCTGATCCTGTAAATCTTTTTCATCGCAGGAGCAGCTTTTCCGTAACTTGCATTGAACCAGTCATCAATGATCTTATCCGGATCGAGAGAGGGATCAAAAGCCAGCTTTGCCGCAACGTATGCTTCCAGAAGGCTGTATTGCAGTTCGACTTCCGTAAACCATCCTTTCACTCCGCTGGAGAACAGTTTTTTCATCATTTCCCCGTTTTTCCAAGGATAAAGCCCCGGGAAACTGTGATATTGAAAATGTACTTTTGAATCCCAGTGCGGTGAAAAGATATAAGTCCAGAGCATTACAGGACGCTTTTTTGCCTCGTTTTTGATCCATTTGCTGTATTCCAGTTCCTGAGCTGCTCTGATGCCGGGATGCCACCAGGAATAGGTTGTCAGACACAAGGTGACAGAAATATTTTCCGGAAGTTTGAGTTTATCCGGATACGGAAGTGTCTGGATATATGCCAGCGTTGAAATTCCTGTTCCTTTTTGAAGAGCAGAGGCTTTTTTGGCGATCTCTGAAATAAAATGGAACTTCTGATGGGATGTTTTATAATCTCCTTTCAAATCCGGGAACAATGCTTTGCAATTTTCACATTTACAGAACAGATTGCTGTCTGCCGGTTCCACCGGATAGAAGAACGGTTTGCCCGGAATACGCGGTGTCAGACATTTTTCCGGAGAAACTTTTCCGTTTGCGTTCCACCATCCGCCCCGGACATTTTTTCCCTGAGCATAACGGGCTGCAACTTCAGCAAAATGTTTATGGGTATCCGGATGAGTGAAACAAGGCTGAGGTGGAAGATCAGTATCGGCAGGGTATTTGCTTCTGACAGCTTTATCAGAATAACTGTTGGCACCTTTATATCCGGCAGCGAACAATTCCGGACGTTTCTGTTTGAATTCTCCTGCCAGATTCGGATCTTTTGCTTTATCCCAATACTGGAAATAAAGAGTATAATAGTTGTGAGCAGTTTTTCCGTAAATTTCACACTGTCTCCAGCGGAAAGACCACAAACGGCGTTCACGTTCAGAGAATGGAAGAACCGTATAGTTTCTGTCATCCGTATAAATTTCCCGGAATCCATCCAGCGGCGGCGTGAATTTTTTATCAAGAGGTGATACTGTCAGTGTTTTTTTCCGGGGATAAGCAATGGAATCTTCCCAGGGTCCGGTAAAGAGAACACCGCAGCGGTTTTCCAGAAAATCGTAAACAGCGAATAAGGTTCCATAGGTTTGAAAATGAGGAATCGGGAATGTATTGTAATTCTGATAATTAACTTTTCCAAAATCCGGAGTATCATTTCCCGTCAGAAAAATCTGATCTCCTTCGGTTTTGATTTGGTAGGTTTCTCCGGAAAATTTTTCCGGTGTCAATCCGATCTCCCGGGCTGCTTTTGTATTCCCGATATAAATTTTCACTTTTTCCGGAGCTGATTCTGTCCGGATCGGCAGTTCTGCTCCGGAGATCAATTTTACAAAGTTCCTGAGTTCCAAGGCTCCGAGTTGGGCGGCCTTTGTCGGTTTTTTTCCGAGAATGATTGCCGCATTTGCGTTACCGTCTTTGACAAGAACGAGTTCTGCTGCCGAAAGGGAGAACATTCCCGGTAACAGAAACAACATAAATAAGATAACAGGTTTGTAAAACATAAAAAAATCCTTTCCGGTTAATTGGCTGATTTGACTTTTAGCGTTTCAGAAGGTGTTTTTCCTTCCTTATAGTAAATATAATTCCAATTGTTATATGCCTTTTCACTGCAGAGTTCCATGTGGATCTTTCCCGGTGAAGTTGTTGCTGTATGACCATCGGCATACATGATATTGGCTTTTTCATTATGTCTTGTATGAATCTGGGATTTATCGGATTCTGTTGTCAGTTCAATGTAGAAATATTGTCCTCCGTACCATGTTCCGACAGAACCCATATGCAGCGAATCAGCTCCGATCAGCTCACTGGATGGGCTTTTTGATTTCCCAATACGGTAAAGACGATCATAATAAGCCCCGTTTTTGATTTCAAAAGCCCGTGAAGGATCAGTTGTAAGAAATACATCAAGGGGGAAGATTCCGTACGTTGATTTCATCCGGCTTGTAAGCATGGGATTGGCAACAGCCTGCGGCTGAATTGTCGGACATGACAGAACCTTTGTATCTGTAAGATATCCTCCCTGATAAGCCTTGAAAAGCCACCCCGGATTGCTTGAAGCATCTGTCGCGTTGTAAACCCGGTATGCATACAGACCGTTGTATTCATCGGAATACATTCCGACTCCCAGCATGACTTGTTTCTGATTATTGAGACATGACGAGGTTTGAGCCGCTTTTCTTGCATTGTTCAGTGCGGGCAACAGCATTCCCGCCAGAATCGCAATGATGGCGATCACAACCAGAAGTTCGATCAGGGTGAATGGAACAATGACTGAATGGCATTTCCGGCATGAAAAACTTTTGTTAATCATCTTTTTTCTCCTTGAATTTATATTATAGTTGGATTTTCCGGTAAATCAAATGAAAAATCTTCATTCCACAATTTTATATTGTTCTTTTTACAGCTGACAAGCAGTTCATTTACAGCCCGGATCAATGCTCCGGAGGCTGTCGTGAACCATGGAAGTTTTTTCAGTTCATACACTTCAAAACATTCATAAAAACACCCCGTAGAATTTTCTGCGGCATCTTTCAGATATTTCAGAGCCTTCCGGAAATCCCCTCTGCGGATTTCTGCCGTTGCAATCACTCCGGCATACCAGGATGAAATGTTTTTTCCGCCGGAATATTGTCCTGCAAACTCTGCAATATTCGCTTCTGTTTCTTCCAGAGCTTTCTGCTGAAGCGGATCTTTCGGGCAGACTGTCTGATAGGGAAAAATTCCATGATACATTGCAATTGAATTCTGTTTGCATCCGGGATAGGGAACATATCGTTCATTTTCAGCTGGAAGTGCATGGGTCAGCTCTTCAGAAAGTTTCTTCCATTTTTGCCGGAGTTCATGATCACAATCAAGATATTCCGCTATTTCCGCCGCAGCCCGGAAAACTGCGATCCCGCCGCAAGTTGTTGAGTACCCCCTTTCAATGAATTCCCCAAAACGTTCCATATCGGTACATTTCCCGATGTATGCTCCGGTAACGGAATCGTAATAAACAGCACTGCGCCGGTAATATTCTGCGCACCCATGAATCAGCGGATATAACACTTCCGAAAGCAGTTGTCTGTCCTGAAGAAATTTCCAGCATTCCCATGCACTGACTGCAACATTCGCCATGTGAACATATCGGTCCATCCAGAAGCCCGGCGGGGAACCTTCCGAACCGTCTTCCCGTGTTTCCCACGGATAACGTGCCGCAAGATTTTCTTTCGGACATATATGAGTATAGCATGTTCTTTGAATCGCATTTTCCAATACGGAAAAACGGAAACGGTCGATTTTTACCGCTTCTTTGAAATGACCGCTTGTCAGAAATGCTCCGTGTACATAAAATTCATCATAGGCGAAAAATCTGCCTTCCCAGTGTGATGGAAATAAGCCGGTCGGAACAGACCAGGGAGTTGAGGAAATTTTCAAATGGTATTGTGCCGTCCGGTACATTTTCATAAGAGCTTCATCGGGAATAGAAATCCAGCTTTCATTCCAGTATTTTTCCCATTCAGAACAATGCGTTTTATACAGAGTATCAAAGTTTTCTCCTTTTGCTTCATCATCAAAACAGAGCAAAATATCAACGTTTGAATTTTTTGTTGTAATTGCCAATTCATGATCGGAAGAACAGAATTCTGCATCCGGAGCAATCATTTTTATAAAGCCGGAATGATTCCCGGAATTATATTCCAGCCGATCTGTTCCCTGTTGGACAATCTGAATGGAACGTTCTTTCGGAAGATTGTAGCTGAATTTGTATCCCGGAACATCTCCCTCTGAGATGATGTTTTTCCGGATCGCAATGATTTCCCGTTCTGCATGACAGAAAATTTTTGTATGGATTTCAATCCCAGAGCTGTATTTGACGTTACATTCACAATATGCGTGATCAAGATCGATTGATTGGGAAAATTCCAGAACATCTCCGCTTTTTTCCGGGGATTGCACAAAATTCCCGAACCGGATCAGATTCATACTCTGATCATTATAACGTTTCCCGGAACGGACGATGACCGGCTGCATCCCGCAATATTTCTGCTGCTTCATTTCTCCTTCATAATCGACCATGAAGGATAGTTTCCCGTTTCCCATCGCCAGGGGAACATAATGCCGTTTCCTTTGACTTTTATCACTGTATGATATTTTCATGGTGTACTCCATATTTATTCCGCTGTTAATAATTTATATTGAAAATAACTTGAAATCAAGAAGTTATTGTGCTATTTTATACATGAACTGGTCATAATCAATACATAAAACAGGAATAATAATGAGAGAAAAAGAAGATTATAAAGTAAATTTTTTGCGGTATCAGGATATGAGTGAACTGCCGATTTACCCTTTTTGTGCTGAAATTTCATTGCGTTATATTCCGCGAAAAGTCAACAGAAATCAATATCCGTTTTTATTGATTTGCGGAATTCAGGAAGGAAGCGTGCGTTTCGTTTTCGATGACCGGAAAATAACGCTGAACGCAAATGATGTGCTGCTGATTCCACCTTATACTCCATATTATTTTGAATCATATTCGACAGGCGGACATTACAAAAAACTTGCCTTGGAATTACAGGGAAAACTGCTGAATGAATATCTTGATTGTTTGAAGATAAAACAGGTTTGCTGCCATAAAAAAGAATTATGGGAAGAATTTATTTCCGCATTTGAAAAAATCAATGAATTCAATGCAGCAGGAAATAAAGGGGAAATCCCGGAGATATCTGCTGTTATTATCAGACTGCTGCACCATTTCTCTCTTCGGAATCAAACTGAAAACGATAATGGAGATTCTCTTTTGCTGATGGCTTGCAGATGGATCGATCAGAACCTGGATAAACCGATAGATCTCCGTTCATTGGAACAACATCTGAACGTCAGCCGTTCAACTCTGGGACGGATTTTCCGGAAAGGAAAAACAGTCAGTCCGAAAGAATATTGGATCCGCCGCAGATTGGAAAAATCAGAATACCTTTTGAATCATTCGGAATATTCCATCAAAGAAATCTCTTTCCAGCTGGGATATTCCTCACAATTCCATTTTTCCAATGAATTCAGACGGTTCTATGGGCTTTCCCCGCTGGCGTACCGGAAACTCGGACAAAACTGAGTTTCCGGCAATCAATTCGGTTCAGAGCTTTTCAATCGCAATATGAACAGTTAAACCATCTTTTCCTTCAGCGGCAAAGGTGTCATAATGTCCATTCCGGTTCCGGGCAGGGCGTTTCAGATCGCTGATCGTTCCACCTGTGACTGTATAACGGCAGACATATCCGCCAAATTCAATTTCCAGAACCTTTTCTTTTTGCGTGACTTTTGTATTTTCTTCCCCGTTGAACCGGAAGACCGGGAGCAGACAACGTACTTTATTTTTTCCGGAAATCTTGATTTGAAGTCCGTTTTTATCCAGCACATAACTGCTTGCAACAGTTTGACCGCCGGGGAATTTACATTCCACTTCCGCTTTAGCTGTTTCTCCTGATGCAGAATGGCTTTTCACGGTATGGATAACTTCCTGTTCCTCTGCATCAATCCATTTTCCGTCAGCAAATATTCCCGGAACAATAGAAAGCATTGCCGGATTTTCTATGTCGACAGTGTAGCTTGATTTTGCAGGGCAGGGGGTGCTGAGACAAAGTTCAGATGGCGCACCTTTTTTGAGAAGGCGTCCCAAACCGCTGCAATCATAATGATAGTTTGCGTTATAATCATATTGAGCAGTATATTCCCCTGCATGTAAAAACAGCTGATGGAATTTATCGGAGGTTTTCCAGCTTCTTCCCATGTTATCATTGATTTCTCCGGCTGGGATTGAGTCATCGCAAATCCGGTATGCAACATAAAGAAAAGAGGCTGCCGTAATCATGTACTTATCGAAATAAGCATAGTCTTCGCAACCGTACTTTGTATCCAGCGGAAAACGGTTTTTGATATGAAGGATCGGAGTTTTTTTCAACCAGCCGGAGATCTTTTCCACGGCGCGGATTGCTCTGGCACGGAATTCTCCGGCAGTTTTCATATCGCCTTTTGCGGCAAAGCGTCTCGCATAATATTCCATCATAATGGCTAAATGGGATTCATTATGCAGGAATTGATTGCTCCGTCCGCCGAAGGGCATTTCACCCGTAACGGATTGCAGGTCAAGTGTCAGCAATGCACTGGAATCCAATGCATCCTGCCAGACTTGCTTATATTTTCCCTGATATCCTTCATGAAGAAGGATCGCGAAAAGTCCGCGGGTGACAAAATCATAAACTGCAGGTTCCCCCGGATCGCGGTACATCTTGTTTTCATCCAGATGCCGCAGCTGAGAATATGCCTGCAAATCAATAAAATCCGCATAAGAATCAGCCAATCCCATTTTCTGCCGCATAAATTCGCTGACCATTGTGAATGCCGCCCAGTTGTAAACGATATGTTCTGTGTCTCTTGCATAAACATTATAACATGTATAGGGATTGATCGTTTTCAAAAGATTTTTCCATTCCTGCATCTTTTCAGCGGGAATCACTTTGCTGTTTTCCAATTCTTCCAGACAGAAAATGATTTCTTTCACGGAAAAATCATTTGCAGCTTTGACTTTCGGGATCTGCTGACAGCAGAAGTCCATCATCTGAATGAAAATATCTTTCAGATCCTGTCGTTTTCCATGAGCCATGAGGATTCCGATATTGGCAGTCAATCGGGGAAAACCATGTTCAGTCAACCCTTCTTTTTTGACCTGATTGAAATAACGGTTGATGTGTTCCATGCTGTATGCAGAAAGCGTGGTTTCCATCAGATCAAGATAGTATGTCTTTTTCATGATCTTTTCCTTTGTCTTGATTTTTGCTGATTGTTTTATCTGATCGGAATCTTTGATTGTCTGTGTTTGCAGACCGCATCCGGTAAAGGAAAACAATACAGTGATTCCTGTAAATACCGGAAGGATGAACGCCGTTGATTGGATGAACATTTTCTTTTTGTCCATTTCCATTTACTCCTGTCTTTTTACTGAAAAGTAATATACCCCCTTGAAAAATAAATGTCAAGAATAAAAAAGGGATATCTCAGATTTTTTCTCAGATATCCTATGCTTTTTGAGCTGCAGTTCCGGATCACGGAAAACTGCAGAAGTTTGAGCGGTATTTACAGGAATTTCAGTGTAACATCAGAAATTGCCGCCGCCTCTGTTCCGCGCATTTTGAAGAAGATCATCAGGAATTTATTCCCTTTCAGAGCATCCCCCTTTACACGGAATTTGACCGGTGCAAAACCTTTGTTGGAAACCGGACGTGCCCAGAGAACATTCTGCCCCGCAACCCAGTTATTCTTCTTCCATTCGTAGATGATTACACCGATTTTACCGGATTTACTTTCCGCCGGACGCGCCGCATTCAAGGTCACTTCCATGACGTTTCCGGGTTTTTTGTTCCAGTTGAAGAGATAATGTCCGATGGTATATGCGTTCGGATTCCGGTTGACCATTGCTGTTTTTCCGAACAGTTTTTCATGGGTCGATTTTTCACGGGGAACGATCTTCGCAGAAGAAATTTTCTTTTCCCGTGTTTGTGATTTCTGCGCGGCAGCATCGCCAATCCGGATCAGACGGATATCTGCAATATACAGAGGTTCATTGACTTTGAACCGGGATGGACGGATAATGATATTCGCTCCGGTATGCCGGGGAAGAACTGTCGCAACCTGTGTGAAAGTCTGCCATTCATTTGCCGGAATGCGGATCTGCCGCAGATCTTCCCATGCGTTGTTGACTCCGTTGGTGCAGACCCAGAGGGAAAGATCCATGATCGCCTGCTGTGATTTTGACAGAACCTTGAGCGATACCGCCCAGATTCCGGGATCAAGTTTCTCCGTGATCGTGAATGAAACGATATGACTCAACATGATATCATCCGGATTCGGTACTCCGTTGGGATGCGCCGGAAGGAGCTTGAGAGTCTTTTCGCCCTTGTAAAGCACTTCACTGGTAATTTCATAAGGAACTGAAGTTTTGATCTTCATTACACTTACCGGTTTTTCCAGTTTCGGGTTGGAGAAATAATTTTTGGCTTTATCTCCCTGAGTAACAAGAGAAATCATTTCTTTGACCGCCTTCGGCATATCCGGCAGAGCGGAAAGAGCTTTCAATCCCTCCTGAACTTCTTTGTGTTCCATAAAACGCAGAGATTTGAGAAGTCCGGCAGAAAGTAGTACTGAGGCATCCGGCTCATATAATTTCCGGGTGATATAATACTGTTTTGCTTTTTCATTAGAAAAATCCGCATTGGTGAAATAAGCAGCGGCACGTTTATGTTGAGCAATCAGACGCGGAAACTCCTTTTTCAGGAAATGAAAGTATGCCAGTGTATCTTTAACATTTTTGAATTCTCCGTTATCTGCTGCCCGGTATGCCATTCCTTGGAACGTTGCAATACAATCCAGATTTTCCATTTGACGGACAAGCAGGGCAGCACGGGCTTTTTCTCCGGGTGTTTTTGCCAATGTTTCCACTTTGAGCGCAAGGTCAAGCAGTTCTTTGGTGAAGCCCGGTTTCAGCGCAAACATGTGGTTTTCATTCGGATACATGTAAATATAGTTCCGTGCGCGGAAGATGGGTGTCTTTTTCATTTCTTCGGAAAGCCAGTAATTTTCGCACTTCTGATAGAGTTCTTTCAGGTACGGAGCGGCTGCTTTTCCGGCATAGCGGTTATACCACTCTTCCAGAAGTTTTTCCGGATCTGCATTGATATCTTTCAGAAGATTTGCAACAAGATAGGTCTTCGGACCGTCAAGAGCATCTGCCATACGGGAGTTTTCTCCGAAATAGGCTCTGCCGCCGTTGGCATAAAGATATTTCAGCAACGCAGCATGATTCTTGAAGTTCACGCGGGGGACCAGAAAGTTTCTGCCCCAGCAGTAATCCCAGATCCCGGTTTCTTTGACCATTTTCCCCCACTCATTGATCACTCCCCAGTGACGTTCCTTTACTTTCGGATCCAATGCTCCCAGAACAGAATCCAGAGTCATCATGGGAACCACATTTTTGTGAACCGGGAAATCCGGAGTCATAATGGTTCCGGTATAAGCGAGAATACCGATCCGGAGATCAGGATATTCTTTACAAACTGCTTCTGCAACACGGTTTACAAATGTGTAATAACTGTTCGCATGATTCTGTCTGTCATTGACAAATATTCCCTTGCGAAGCCCTTTATTCATGTTCTTGCAGCTTTCACATTCACAGAATCCGCTATTGTCGTTGACGCCCAATGTGATGGATTGCGCCGGTCGTTTTTTCAAGATCTCAAGCGTATTTTTTACAGCTTCTTTTGCGGTCTCCGGATTGGAATAACAGGGTTGCCAGTTATTATAAATATTTGCAGGCGGTTTCACCAGTTTTTTTCCGCGGATGACCGGCATAATTGCAGCGGGCCAGCCTTTCCGGTATTTATGCGGCGGAAAAGAATAGACAGGAATCCCATGCGTGTATTGGAATTTTCCATTATCATAAAAACCAAGTTCCACAAGGTGATTCGGGAGCAGCCAGGTTGAACGCCGCAGAGAAAAACCTTCTTTGGATTTCATCGGTTCTGTCGGAACCTGAACATTTTTCATCGGTTCATACTGGAACATGCAATTTTCGATTCCGAGAAAACGGGTGTCTGCTCCCTTTTCCAGAACAGCATTCAACGCCTGAAATATGGAGGTGTCCGTTGCGGTGATCTTCATCACTTTTTCTGACGGAAATTCGATTTCCCAATTGAAATGAGTTCCCAGTTTCGGATTCTTTTCCAGCACGACCTGAATGGTGTACGGAAGATTTTTATTTGTCTTCGGTAATTCCGTTCCTGTGACTTTTTTCAGATAAGAGTTAAAAAGATCAATATGTTCAAGACTTTTTTCATCCGTATCTTTTGCCAGTTGAATTTGAGCGGTCGGTTTTGCATTTTTGACCAGATGGAATTCTGCAGCGGTCAATCCGCTGACAGCCAGCAATCCCATCAATAAAATTTTATGTTTCATCCTTGATTCCTCCTTTGTATATTATTCTGAATAAGTGAAAATCGGGGCAGATGGGGGTTGAAACGTTGTTGTATTGGCCCAATGGAATTCACCTCTGTGGCTGACTGTATTACCGGCAACAGTCACGACATTATCAACACCCTGGTGGTGGGAATCCGGCTTATCTGTCAGACGTCTGGTATTATATTCTGCCAAACCATATATATTGGGATTTGATTGTGCTGCATAACTGTGAGTATCTGTCATAAAAATTATTTTTGAAGCTGGAACCTTTGATTTCCCAAGTTTATAAGGGGAATAGAATTTAGGAGGCGCCTGAAAATATCCCAGCAATTGGTTTACAGTGTAGCTTCTGTTGATAGTTTTTCCGCCTTCCTTCTGGAACTCATAATTATACGTTCCGTTGGCAACCATACCGACACCCCGGGAACGGTCACCCGGACAATCGAAAATTTTGATGGAAACTCCTCCTCGTTTGATGTCGGTGTAACCGGCATAATAAATGGTATGGAAAGGCGAGAGTTTTGCATGGGTAGATTTATTGTATGCAATCGGGAAAAAATCATTCTGGTCACCGGCATAGGATGTAAAAACCTGATGCGCCTGTTTCAGATTGGAAATACAGGATGCACTGATTCCCTTTGCTCTGGATTTGTTCAGAGCCGGAAGCAGCATTCCCGCAAGAATTGCAATGATCGCAATAACCACGAGCAATTCGATCAGCGTGAAGCACATGTGCTTCATGCCTGTACACAGGCATGAACCGTTGTTCTTTGACATTTTCATAATGTTTCCTTTCTTGTTTGTTATTATAAAAACAGTATACGACACTGCATCAAAGATTCCGGAAATCTTTGAAATCGTTTCTCCGGTGATATTTTGAAAAACCCCGGTTATACTTTTTTTCTTTCAAAACGGAACGTTCAACGCTGTCAAAATCACTCGTAAAAACGCAAAACGTTCTGAATGACTTTATCTTTCGTGATCGTTCCATTCAAATATTGCTCAAAATAAGGCATCATGGCACAGCCCACCGGAGTCGGATAACGTTTCGGGTTCTGACGGCAGCGGGCAAAATATTTCAATAATTCCTTTTCAGGAGCAATATCAATAGTAGAAATGGATTCTGTTCTGACAGGAGCGGAATGCAGTTTTGTCCAAATTTCATCCTGAACAGATTTTGATAAGAGGTATTCGATAAACAAGAGTGCATGATGAATGTTTTCAGAATGTTTCCCGATCCCGATCATACCGCTTCCACCCCAGTAATAACAGTCTTTCCGCGGGTTATGATAAATCGAAGAAATATATTGTTCTTCTGCAGTAATTCCGGTTGAGAATACAGAATTTGAATAGGAGGGAACACAGAACACATTCATTTCAGAATTTCCATTCAGAATTCCCCAGGAGATTTCATTTGTCATGAAGACATTTTTTCTCTCTTTGACCAGTTCGATCCGGTCAAAGACAATATTACAATGTTCCCGGATGATTTCCGGAGTAAAATCCACAGGAACACCCAGATCGCGGCAGATATCATAATAGAGATTAAAAACCGGATATTTTTCCGGCAGAAACTGATTCACTTTCCGGAGCATTTCTTCCATCGGCATATTTCCGGCGGAAACACCATCGAATAAATGAAATTGTTTCAGCCATTGGACACGCTGAAATGTGAACATGTAAGTGTACGCATATTCATTTTGCAGCGGAAATGTTTCGTTGAGCATTCCGGAAAGAAACTCATCAGAATGGAAAAGTTTTTTCCAGGAAGGCTTGACTGGCATCAGCTGGTCCAGGTAACTTTTTGCCTGGAAAATAGGTGTCGGCATCACTGCCAGATCAAAATTCCCGGACTGAAAATAATCCCAGTAAGAGGTATCGATACTTTCAAAATTATTACAGTATTGAGCTTTCAGATGCACCGTGGGAACCAGTTGATTGAATTTTTCGATTAATGAGTTCCAGAAATTGATCTGATCAGGCTTCGTCTCCGGAAGGAGGAGCGTCATGCTCTTATTCATAGATCCGGTAACTTTATTATATGCACCACGTGGTGTATTGTTTTCTGCTTTTTTGTGATTGACATAGGTTTCTTTTCCGCGCCGGACCAATCTTCCGGATTCCAGAAACGGTTCCAGTGCTTTGCGGATCGTCCGCCTGTTCACTTTGATTTCCGCTGCAAGTTCACGTTCCGATGGAAAACGCATATTATGTTCAGATTTAAGGATCCAGTAATGAAACTGGTGTCTTAAGATCAGATAAAGCGGCTTGTCTGTCCGATTTATATAGAAAGGCTCTTTCAGTATTTCCGGAATCATAAAAAAATCCTTGAATTTATTGCACCATATACACCAACTGCACCATGAAGATATTATAGCATGAATATTTTATTTGTCAAGAAGGGAAAATAAAAAAATCTCAAAAAAAAATGGCTCAGTTCCCAAACAAGGGCCCTTGATTGGGAACTGAGCTATAAAAAAACGGAAAATCAAAGATTTTTATTGAGTTCCTGCTGCAATATTGGGATTGTCCGAACATGGCTGATTCCGCAGACTTTCACGACTTTTTTCCGGGATGTCTTTGACAAACTGTTTGAATATATGCTTTCGCAATAAATGAGTTCAAATTCAAGGCAACTCTTTTTATCCGATCAGTACAAGTGTAAAAACAATCACCGGAACATTTACTTCATAATCAGCTCATCTTCCCAGCCGATGAGATTGCCTTTTTCTGAATCAAAGTTCACTCCGATGATGTAGATTTCCCGTTTGTCAAGCAAATACTTTTTATAGTATTCTTTTTCCTTGATCTGTTCCAATGCTGTCGGATCGTTGTCGAGTTTGAATTCAAAGATGAATATAGCATCTTTGGTCTGCACCACAGCATCTATTCTGCCGTCATTGGTTGCTGATTCTGCTTCAATATACAATCCAAGCAAGCGGAATATGGAGAAAAAGATTGTCTGGAAAGTCGATTCCTGCTTCTTGTGTGAAGTATAAGGAATTCCGGCAAAGAATACTTCCATTGCTTTGCGGAGTTTTTTCAAATCCTTATTCAACAAAGCCGTTGCTATTTCAGCAGTAAACTGCACTGACACAGTTTGAGTCTTGCCGGCATAACTGTTCAGAATGTAGGCACTGAATGCTCCTGCGACCTCACGGTTGGGAAAATCCAGAAAATACCAGGTCTGTCCGAAACGTTCTTCGGTTCCTTTTATTGTAATGTAGCCTGTTTGCAGCAGTAACGTCAACGGGTCGATATTATCGATTTCAAAGGCATTGAATGCAACTTGCGGTACAGCGTCTTTCAATGCTGTCTCGAAATTAAAATCTTTTTGCTTGGTCAGCTCCATCAAAAATGATGGTGTTCCGGTGGAAAACCAATAATTATTGAATTCTCCACCATTTTCAAAGAAGTACGCCAGAGACACGGGATTATAAACCGTTTTTGCATTTTTGTGGAATCGATAACCGTTGTACCAATTTTTGATTTCAGTTTTGTATACTTCTATATCCGTCTCTCCGGCAAGAGCCGCAATGCGGTCGTCGAAGTTTGCTTCCAACTCGTCCTGGGTATAACCAAACATCGTTGCATAACGGGCATCCATAGTGATATCCGTCAGATTATTCAAATCAGAGAATAATGAAACATGACAAAACTTACTGACTCCGGTAATAAAAACAAAACGCAACATGCCGTTTTTTTCTTTTATCACAGAGTAAAATGTCCTTAATGCTTCAAGGAAACGAGAACGTTTTTCTTGAGTTATATTGTTGAGAATAGGTTTGTCATACTCATCCAGCAGTATGACAACATCACCATCTCTGTCATGTAATTTCTTTATCAAAACATGGAACATTGTATCAGAAGATGATACCTGCAGTTCTATATTATTGATGCTTGCCTGTTCAAGAAGCATTTGCTGAAAACGCTCTTCCATTTTTTCGAGAGTACTGAAATCCCGCCCATTCATATCCAAATGAATCACAGGATGTTTTTTCCAGTCATAAGGTTTGTCATAGATGGCAAGCCCTTTGAAAAGTTCTTTTTTGCCTTCAAAGAGTGCCTTCAGTGTAGACACGGTGAGAGACTTGCCAAAACGGCGCGGACGTGACAAAAAATACATTCCCCGGGCAGGTCTTATCAACTGCCAAATGTATTCTGTCTTATCTACATACAGGAAATTTCCCTGTATCAGGTCTTCAAAATTGTAAACACTGCTGGTAATATCTTTCATGGTATCTACTCCCGTTGCTGTAATATACACCTCTGGAAATGCTTTTTCAATTGTTTGTTCCTGAAAAAACGCTTTTTATTGAAGAGATGAGCCGAAACGGAATTGTTTTGAATAAAGCTCCGCTTTAGAGATGCTGGATACTTTGTTCATAAAAAAACGGAAATCAAAGATTTTTATTGAGTTCCTGCTGCAATATTTGGATAGCCTGAGCATGGTTGATTCCGCAGACTTCCACGACTTTGTCCCGTGATGTCTGTCCGGAATGAAGAGAGACTGAGGATTTTGATAAATCAAGAATATCTGCCAGAAAAGCACAGAGTGCCGCATTGGCTTTCCCGTCAACAGGCGGAGTGTTGAGAGAAATTTTAACAGCAGAACCATGCATTCCGCGGATTCCCTGTTTTGAGGCTCGCGGTTGAACCCGGCAGGCAATCCGCACTATGCCGGGTTCAACTTGAGTAACTGCTGATTCTACAGATTCAGCCATCACACACTTTCCGGTGGAATCGGTTCTGTTTCAGCAGGAATTTCTTCAGCCGGGATCTCTTTCACGAGTTCCTGTTTGGGCTGAGGCATATCAAGCAGTTCATAAACCTGAGCTGCATCAAGGGTTTCTTTTTCCAGCAGAGCTTCTGCAAGTTTATCCAGCTTGTCACGGTGTTCCGTAAGAATATTCCGGGCGGAATCCATTGCTTCATCCACCAGTTTCTTGATTTCCAGGTCAATGATCCGTGCAGTTTCTTCACTGTATGCTTCACTGCGGGTGATGTCTCTGCCGAGATAAATATGATCGGACCGTTCTCCATACTGGATCGGACCGAGTTTGTCACTCATACCGAAAGCACAAACCATGGCACGGGCAACTTTTGTTGCGTGAGAAATATCAGCAGATGCACCGCTGGTGACATCCGTGAAAACGATCTCTTCCGCTGCGCGTCCGCCCATGTCGACTTTCATCAGATCTTTCATTTCCAGCATACTCTGGGAGTAACGGTCTTCTTCCGGAACCATCATTGTCAAACCGAGAGCCTGACCGCGGGGAATGATCGTGACTTTATGGAGCGGAACGGAATGTTCGCAGAAAATATTGACAATGGTATGTCCTGCTTCGTGCCATGCAGTGAGACGGCGTTCCCGTTCGGGGATCAGACGGCTCTTGCGTTCTCTGCCGAAACAGACTTTGTCGCGTGCTTCTTCCAGGTCGTGCTGGTCTGCTGCTGTTTTGTTATAACGGGCAGCAAGGAGAGCCGCTTCATTGATCAGATTTGCGAGATCCGCACCGGAGAATCCGGAGGTGGAACGGGCAACAGAATCCAGATCAACATCCGGAGCAAGTTTGATATTTTTTGCATGGACATCAAGAATCTTGCGGCGTCCGGCAATATCGGGATAGTCAATAACGATCTGGCGGTCGAAACGTCCGGGACGGAGCAGGGCAGGGTCAAGGACATCAGCTCTGTTTGTCGCAGCCAGAACGATCACGCCTTCCTGTGTTTCCAGACCATCCATTTCCACAAGCATTGCGTTGAGGGTCTGTTCCCGTTCATCGTGGCCGCCGCCGATTCCGGAGAAACGGGAGCGTCCGACAGCATCGATTTCATCAATGAAAATCACGCAGGGAGCATGTTTTCTTGCCTGTTCAAACATATCGCGGACACGGCTTGCACCGACACCGACGAACATTTCCACGAAGTCGGAACCGCTGATGGCGAAGAATGCCACTCCGGCTTCTCCGGCAACAGCCTTTGCCATCAGAGTTTTCCCGGTTCCCGGCGGTCCGGTGAGCAGGGCTCCGCGGGGAATCTTGCCGCCGAGCAGTTTGAATTTCAGCGGATCTTTCAGATAATCCACGATTTCTTTGGTTTCTTCCTTTGCCTCATCGCAACCTGCAACATCGTCAAAAGTCTTGCTGTTTTCGCCGGGCAGGATCATTCTGGCTCTGGATTTGCCGAAATCCGTTGCATTTTTTCCAGCCATCCGCATCTGCCGTGCAAAGAGAAAATAGAGCAGCCCGATGACAAGAATCCCGATCACAACGTTTCCGAGCAGGGATTTCCACCAGGAATCCCGTTCCAGAATATTGGTTTCAACTTTCTGCAGACCTTCCATGACAGCCGGAGTTTTGATGACCCGGGTACGATAATAGTTCTTGGTCATTTTCAACTCTTCCGGAGTATCAGAACTTTTGGTTTCCCCGGTCAGGTCGGTACCGCGTTTCTTCGCAGGGACAGTAACCTTCTTATCACCTTCTGCTTTTTTATTATCAACGGGAGCTGCCAGTTCTGTTTTATCATAGACCCCTTCGATTTGAAGGACATCTTCCGTTTCGGGGAGAATGACGGCGGTCTTGATCCATCCTTTGCTCAGCCAGCTTTCAAATTCTGACTGGGAAAGATCTTTGGAGTTTGCAAGAGAGGGCGTGAACTTGTAAATGAACAGAGTCACGATCATAACGAGAACGAGCAGCCAGATAAAAACAGCTGCGGGCGGTCTCTTAGAGGGCATGCCTCCCTGTGGAGGCGGATTTTCCTGTTTGTTACTCATAAAAAAATATCCTGTTGCTGGCGGGGGAACGTCTGCTGAAAAAAATAATAACTGTTGTTTTTAATGATTACAAAACGCGGCTGAAAACTACAATTCCGAGAACCAGAAGCGCGACAAGAAGTACACCAATGATTCCGACAAGGATGATACGTTCCTTTTTATCGGACGGGGAGGTTGAAACCGGAGCTGAACCGAGATTTACAGTGTCAAGATCAATATCTGTAATCGTGATACCAGTGGAGGTCTTCTGAGTTGTGGTGGAACGGGAACCTTCCTTGTTATCGGCATCAAAGAGAACTTCGATTCCGCCAAACTGAATGATATCGCTGTTCATCAGTTCCTGTTCAGAGACAGGAACATTATTGATACGGGTTCCGTTTGTGGAGTTATTATCGCGCACGATGAACGTTTCTCCGGAACGGATGATATCGCAGTGATGGGAAGAAAGAGAGGAATCTTTGATACAGATATCCCGCTCATCAGATCTTCCGACTGTATAAAAATCATTTGTAAGCTCGAACTGTTTTCCTCTGAACTGAGAAGAAAGTACGATTAATTTTGGTGTACCTGCCATAATACAAAACTCCTTAGATATGGCTGAATGCAGCTCATTCGCCGTTATTCGTTATTATAATCGCTTTCACAGAAAGATAACACAATTCCTGAAAATTTCAATGTCAAAATTAATTAAAATTAAAAAAAAATACGGAAAATGCGCAGTATGGTCTCTTCCTTTACATGAAACAGCATTTTATTCTCTGCAAAATAGAAGTACCGTATACCGTAAAGTTTGATAATAAATGACGGATTTATCAACAAAAACAGTATGGTCAAACAAGTACAGAGACAAAAGTTGTTTAACATTTAAGATGCTGTTCTTTGTATTTATTCGGAGATATACCATAGAATTTTTTGAAACGGTTGGAAAAATAAAAAACCGAACTGTAATTTAATTCAGCTGCAATTTCACTGATTGTCTTATTTTCTTTCAGAAGCAGCTCTTTTGCCTGGGCCATTTTCATCTGTTCTTTGTATTTTCCGGGCGGTATACCGAAACTTTCTTTGAATTTAAAGAAAAAAGAAGATCTGGAAACGCCGCATCCTTTTGCAATTTCTTCAACATTTTTATCAAACGGGAGATAAAAACTTTTCAATGTTACATCATCAGGTTCTGAACTCTTTTCCGAACAGGAAAGCATATTTCCATAAAGCAGGATTGTATGAACCAGACAATATGCGAGTTCATACCAGCCGGGTCGACGTATTGCACAAATCCTGCGCAGTTCGGAAAACAGATATTTCAACCGTTGGAAATCCTCCGGTTCAATCGCTGTTTTGAATACAAACGGAGTTAGCTTTGTCCATTTGACCGGTGCTGTGATATATGTTCCGAAATTGAAATGACACCATTCCGTTGACCATCGGGAAGACAACGATGTAAAATATCTGTCAGGCCCGGGTTTGATCAGAACCATCTCACCTTTCTGCAGTTTTATATTCTGATCATCAATAGTCAGAACCACTTCTCCGCTTTCCAACAGAAGAATATTCCAATTTTCGCCATATCCATAGTGTGGTTTCCCGGAACGGAAAGAACTCTTTTGACAAAAAATCTCCCGCCCCGTAACGCTGCTGTAATGATTCTGTAGCATTTTTATTCTCCGTTTTTTTTGGACGATGTTATATATATTTTGGACTATATTATATATTGTTTTGCAAAAAAAATATTGATATTTTTCCGGCAATGTATTATAATATATCAGAGAAACGAATAAAAAACAAGTAGAAACAGGAGAAAAAAATGCTTGATGTAAAAAAATTGAAGTCACAAATCACGGGCTGCTGGCTGGGGAAAAATATCGGGGGAACATTGGGAGCTCCCTTTGAAGGAACGAAAGAGGTTCTGGATTTGACATTTTATACTCAGAAAGATCTTTATGGCAAACCCGTTCCGAATGATGACCTGGACTTGCAGATCGTTTGGCTGTCCCTGGTGGAATATTACGGTCTCTTCCGTTTGAACTCCCGTCTGATGGGAGAATACTGGATGAATAATATCATTGGACCGTGGAATGAATATTCAATCTGCCGCAACAACTGTCAGAACGGATTTTATCCGCCCCTTTCCGGAAGCTGCAATAACGACCTGTGGAAATGGAGTAACGGAGCGTGGATACGCAGCGAACTCTGGGCATGTCTGTTTCCGGGTGACCCAGATTCAGCTTTGAAGTTTGCATGGCTTGATGCCTCTTGCGACCATTCCGGTGAAGGAATCTATGCAGAAATGTTTACTGTTGCGCTGGAATCCGCCGCTTTTGTTGAAAAAGATATCTGTCAACTGATACGGATCGGCTTGAGTAAAATTCCTGAAACTTCCCGTCTTTATGAATCTGTCAAACTTGTTTGCGATTGTTATGATTCAGGTTGTGATTGGAAAACAACACGGCAGAAAGTTGTGGAACTGAACAGCGATCTGGGATTTTTCCAGGCCCCCGGAAATGTTTCATTCGTGGTTATCGGGCTTTTGTACGGCGAAGGCGATTTTTCAAAGACGATTTGCACAGCAGTGAATTGCGGTGATGATGCAGACTGTACTGCCGCTGCCGCAGGGGCTATTATGGGAATCATTCTTGGGGAAGAAAACTTGCCGGAAGAATGGATCAAACCGATTGGCAGAAGTATCATTACGGTTGCGATCAGTCCTCATGGACTTCCGCAGCCGGTACCGAAGACCATTGATGAAATGACTGCAAGAATTATGAAACAGCTGGAAATCATCCGGACGGAATATCCCTCCTTGAATGAACCTCCGGAAGATCTCTGTTCTCAAAAAGAAGCAGAACGGATATGGAATAAATCACCTTATGAACTCTGGTTCAATATTGACTGGGGAGAAGTCGGCGTGGAATATATAAACGGTCCCTGGATCTCTTCGGGAGAAGCATGTCAGATCAAATTGCATATACGGAATATGACTATGGCCAACTCTGAAGTCCGGTATCGCTGGAGAGTGCCGGAAGGCTGGAGTTCCTCTGCAAAAACCGGTGCAATGGGCGGCAGTCATTTCTGTGATACCGCCGTTGATACGGATCTGATTCCAGCCGGAGTGCCTGAAGAGCCGACTGTTGTGGTTGAACTGGAAATAACCTCCGGCGATCGCAGAATCCCGCAAATCATTTCCGTACCGATGCAATGGAAAAATACGGTTCACTATCCAAGACTCAAGCAGGACAAAGATTGTCCGAGACTCCCCCTTGTCTATGCCAGAGTAAAGGAAGTCAGAGATAAGTAAAAAGGGGCTGTTGCTCAAAAATTAATTTTTCATTGGTAACAGAGCCTCGAGAAAAATCAGTACGGTCGAACGTATATACCGCAGATATTTTCGGTACAGTACCCCCAACCCCAAGATGGCATTTTGATTTTTGCGTTGCAAAAATCGGAATGCCGCAAAAAGGTTTGAAAAAGGATGATAGGGTTCGGGGAAGAAGGAAAAAACTTTCCTTAAAAGTTTTTCCCTTCTTCCCCGATTACAAATCAACCTTTATCAGGTACCTGTTGCCTGAATTTTTTAACGATTCAGAATAACAGGGATTACTTTTTGTTTCTGGTGATGTTTTCCGGAATCGAACGGGCTGTTATTTTTGCAAATTTAAAATCAACAGCCCCTTCACGGAAGAACGGTTTTAATTCTTCCGGTACAACATTAATTCCTTTGTTATGCATGATGTTGTTGGAAATCTGGAATCTGCAATTTTCCATTCCCCGCGGATTTTTCTTCATTTCAGCCGGGATATTCAAAGAAGGATCGCAAACGATCAGAGGGATCCCGCCGATTGCATAACAATCCCGGATTGTCAGCTGCATAGGTATTGCAAAAAGACGGACCAGTGCACCGTTTTCCCGGACAACCTGACCGCATGCTGTAAGACAATTCCGGAGGACCACTCTTCCTCCGTCCGAATGCGGATGGATCGCAGCTGCCTTTGCATAATTGTAAACTGCCGGGATTCCGCCGCCTTCACCGCCGAAACGGACACTATCCGCCTCAAAACGGTCGTAATTATCCACCCAGCGGGCATTGTGGTAATAATCCTGTCCCTTGGGCGGATTTGCGCTGGGGGTCAGACAGCAGAATGAAAGCCTCATGGTTCCGTACCGGTTGATAAATGCAGCTCCATCGGTCATGTTCGGCTGTGTCTGATCAACCCAGCAGTTGCGGATCTCCATCAAATCTCCGAAATTTTGCACACAACGGAAATTCTTGGAGAAGAGACATCCCTCGATCAAAGACTGACAGGACAGGTGAGAGATTCCTCTGGGCGGTTCCAGTTTGACTGCCATCTCTGAGGCATAAAGAAACTGACAATCCCGGATCGTGACCATAGTCTTATCCAGATTTCTGTTTGTTACCAGAACCTGAACTCCTCCACCGAGAAATACCAGCTTTTCAATCCGGTTTCTGTATGCATTGATCTGGAACATCAAGCCGTTTTCCGCACCTGCCCATTTGAGAACAGCGGTCGTGTTTGAACCGGACATATTCACGAAACCGGAGACATTGATCGTGGACGTGATTTTATAAACACCGTGAGGAAATACCACGGTTGGCCCGGAGCCGAAATAACTGGATGCCGGATATTTTCCATAAGACCTGAATCCTCTCACAGATTTTGCCGCCGCATCAAATGCCTTCTGGATTGCTTTCGTATCATCAACCTGTCCGTTTCCGACAGCTCCATATTTTTTTACGTTGAATCCTTCGCCAAAGGAACAGAGTGTGCAAAGACACAGCAGGGTTATAAAAATTCTTTTCATATTTTATTGTACCTTTATTTGGTAAAAAGCGGTTTTTTGTTCAAACCGAATTCATGGATTTCCAGGACACTTCCGGGTGCAGCAAGTTCATATCTGTGCGGAATCTTGCCCTTACGGGGATGGTATTCCTGTCCAATGTAATAAATCCGGAATGTCAAAGTCCGTTTTCCTTTCAGAGCAGGAACAGCTTTGGCGACATTTACTTCCCGTTTTCCGATGGGAAGCTGGCGCACGAAAAATGTGTACAGCTTTCCGGTTGCTTCATCAACCATTTTAACTGCAAATTCGGCCGGCTGACTGGAACGTACATCCATCGTCAGATAAGGGGTTTTACTGAAATCAACTTCCACATGTTTGACTTCAACAAAGGGGGCATCTCCATTTTTTCCGGAAAGACGGCGCATCAAACAGACCGGATAACTGTCTTTATGGAAGACTGCAAGGAGGTCTCTGTTGTAAATCGCAGAACCGTCCATGTAGTTATCAAAGGAAAGTTTTACACCTTTCATGGTCAGAATATTGATTTCACTTTTCGGTTTGATGGAGGTGACTTTGTATTCTTTGATCTTCTTTTCCAGTTCTTTGCCTGCCAGATGACCTGCCGGCATGGGGAGAGGATTTACCTTTGCTGTCTGCAGGTCTGCCGGAATGACGAAACCTTTGAATCCCACATTTCCGTGAGCATGGAAGTTAAAGACATTTTTTTCGCCGAAGAAATAGTTGTCCAGCTTGATTGCAGGATTCACAACCACGCCCTTGCTGAATGTGGAATGGCAGTTTTCGATTGCCACAAGGTTCGGAACTTCCACGCAGTAAACTGCACAGTTCTGCAATCCGCTTGTATGGGCATCCACTTCACATTCCCGAAGTACGACAGTATTGGGCAGAGTGGGCAGTTTGGAATATTTTGCGAAATTATAAACAGCAGTAAAACCGCCGCCTTCACCGCCGAAACGGCAGTTCGTTGCTGTGAGCCGTCCGTAGTTGTCGATCCAGCGTTGGCTCTGTCCGTTGCAGAGGGGAACACCGAGAAGATTGTCAACGGTCATATAACCGTGACGGTTCACGATGACAGCACTGTTTTTCATATCCTTATTATTCATGATCCATACATCCCGGATCACGGTCCAGTCGGAATCGCTGTCAATGGAACCGATACAATGAATGAATTCACTCTTTTCAATGGTAAAAAGTGTGCTTTGCGCGCCCTTGCGTGTCATGAGAGCGGTTCCGGTACACCAGAAAAATTTACAGTTTTCCACAAAGAAAAGAGATTTATCCAGGTTGTCATTGACTGCGGCAATATGACCTTTCCCGCCTTTGAAGACCAAACCTTTCACGGAAGCGTGCCAGAAGTTGATATAATCAAAGGTCGTTGCCTCCGGGTCCTGCTGAACAATGACTGCATTGTTGCCCCGCAGAGAAACCCGGTCAACTTTCAAAGTTCCTTTCACCAGATAAACTCCGGAGGGGAAATAAACGGTTTGGGGATTGTATGGATCACGGATCTTTTTTGCCGCGGCTTTCAGCGCGGCAGCGATCGCTGCAGTATCATCTTTTTTACTGTCTCCGGCTGCCCCGAAATCTTTCACATTGATTTCTCCGGCAAACAGTATTGCAGCAAGTGCTGCAGCCAATACGGTTAACAACTTTTTCATTCAAGATATCCTTTCAAATTGCTTTTGTATTTCAATATGGGCTGTCATAGGTTCCATCGGGCTGGGGGGCGGATTGCATTCCGTAGGTTCCGGAGCTTTTCAGGGGAATCTGGGAATATCTCAAAGATGCAACATGTCCATCATGGAATGCAAAATTTGCACTTCTGTTGTGACGGAATTTCAAGTTCTGGTATTGTGCCTGACTGGGCGGTTCATGAACTCTGCCGATTCCGAATCCGGGGCCGAACTGCGTTTCAATGTCAGCAAGCTGTGCACGGGTGGATGTCGCTTTGATTTTTGTGATTTTTGCAAAAGTGACATGTTCCCAATATGTTGTTGTTGAATTTGGCCAGCCGCCATTGGTATTTGAGTTGATCCCGTAATCTGCAAAACAGCCGCTGACACCATTATTCCCACGGTATTTTTCAACCGGACAGCGCCATACAGCTTTCGGATTCCAGGCATCTCCGGCAAATAAGTCATATTTTTCCGTATGAAAAAAGGCTGTCCAATAGGAACCGCTCCCGGTTTTCCGGATGTGAGATGGCAACAGCATATCATCATTTTCCTGTGTATAACGCATCAGAATATTGTTCACCTGACGGATATTGTTTTTACATTGAACCTCCAGAGCTCTTCCTCTGGCATTATTCAATGCCGGCAGCAGCATCCCGGCAAGAATTGCTATTATTGCAATTACAACCAGCAACTCTATCAGCGTGAAACTTTTTTGACTGAAACGATTTTTTTTCATTTTTCTCTCCTGTTATTGTTATTATTCTGATGACATTTTTTGGGTCTGTTGACGGGTTCTGTTCTTTTTGAGCAGTCTCATGAGAATATCCTTTCTATGACCTGCGGCAAAAACACGATGATTTCTGATGACGGTTTGCTGAACCTGTCATCATTGGCATTTTCAAGCTGCGGCGTATTTTCTTCATTTTTATTAACTTTTCAAATATGGTTTGATATAGACATTTTTACGAAGCTCAACAGGGGTGCGGACTTGTTCCAGTAATGCCCTAGCACATTCCTCCGGTGAAACAATGATGCTCGGGAATGTAAAACCACCCAATCCCCGGCACCAATCTGTGTTCAAACAGCCAATATAGTGTTTCGGGATATATCCACATTCCTTTGCGATTGTCAGAACCAGATTCAGAGAACTGTCATTTCCTGTATAAATTCCATCCGGCTGACTTTTCGGATGGGAGAATATTTCGTATATTGCATCAGCCAGTTTTTTCTTTTTTGAATAGGAAATGTAAATATGCGAAGCGGGATCGAATCCATTTTCTTTCAAGACATCTGCGAATCCATCCATAATGAGTTTGCTCCGGTGATGGGAAAAATCCTCCGGATCAAAACGCCGGAACATATCAGGTCCGTCACAATCAATCAGTAACGGACGCTTGCACCCCTTTTCAATCAAATAAGACGCTCCGATTCTGCCGATTTCATAATAATCAATAAAAACCCCCGTTGCATTTTCCGGGATATCGTAATCAATGTAATCGAAGAAAACCGGATTCTTTTTCAGGAGCTTGTCGATCATTGGATAAGCTTTATAGATATATCCGTCAAGGATCATGTAATTTGTTTCCAGGGAAGAAAGAGTCGTGAGTCCGCGCCGGATATGTTTTCTCAGTTTCGGCTGGTCAAATCCCCAAACATCGACCGCTTGAATACACAATCCTGCCTCTGCAGTCATTCTTTGCAGATGAGCATAGACATCTTCGTGAAAATGCCCGCCGTAACGCAGGACGGCACCGATCAGTTTTGCTGGATTGTAGTTTCTGCTTATCATTGTGCCGAGCCGTTTTTTCCGCTCAATAACGCCTTCTGAAACCAAATGTTCCAATGCGTGACGGACTGTTCCGCGGGCAACACCGAACTGGCTGGCAAGTTCAGTCTCTTTGGGTAATAATGAGTTATCCCACGTTCCGGACCGAATCCCATCCCGCAGGTATTCCAGTATTTTTTCTGATTTTTCGCCGCGTTCCATACTGAAAAACTCCTGAAAATATTTCGTACAACACAATTATAGCATACAGTTCAAAAAAAATCAACAGGACATATTTTTATATATTCGTAAAAAAAAGATGTTTTGAAATGGACATATTTTTTCAGCCAATATGTATTGTCTCTGTTATTTTGTTGAAAATGAAAATGTTCAGCATTTTTTCTGTTTTTTTTATGAGAAAATCAGGAAAAACAGAGGAAAAATCAAAAAAAATCATTTATGCACTGGAAAAAACTGCAAACTGGAGTTATATTTCCGGATTATCACTGTATTTTAAAAATAACGGGCTTTTTCTCAAAAAAGTCCAAACTAAAGGTTTAGAAAGGTTACAGCACATGTCTAAGAAAGAAAATGCACTGATGACTGCTATGACAATGGAACTGAAAGAAGTTTCCGCATGCACAAAGACTGCTGAATTCTGCGTTCCCGCAGAAGCTGTCAAAGCTGAATTTGCCGCTGTTGCAAAAGAATTTGCTTCTCAGGTTCAGATCGGCGGATTCCGTAAAGGAAAGACCCCCGTTTCTCTGGTTCTTGCCAGATATGGCGCAAAACTTGCAGAAGATGTTGAACGTTCCATTCAGCGCACCGCTGCAGAAAAAGTTCAGGATGCATGCAAAGTTGTTGCAATTCCCGATTACAAAGCAAAAGATGATGCAAAGCCCGCAGCCGACAAAGCTTTTGAGTTCACTTTCACCGTTGATGTCGCTCCCAGCTTTGATCTCCCCGCTTATGCCGATTTTGAAATCGAAGTTCCCGCACAGCCCTCTCTCGATGAAGAAGCTGCAAAAGAACTCGAATACCTCAAAGAACTCTATTCCGACTATGCAACAGTGGAAGACCCCGCTGTCAACGGCGATATGCTGAAAGTCACCTACACCAGCGATTTCACACCTGCTGAAGATGCATCTGCTTCTCTGAAACGTATGGCAGGCGCAGAAGATTCCTGGATCTGGCTGAGCGAAAATGATTTCGTTCCCGGAGCAACTGCTGCTCTCACCGGCGCAAAGACCGGAGATGTGAAAGAATTCACCGCTGAATTCCCCGAAGACTGGCGCGAAAGCGGACTCGCAGGCAAGAAAGTTGCTTACAAGTTCACCGTCAAAGAAGTTCAGCACAAGACCCCCATCACCGATGACAAAGTTCTTGCTGAAAAGCTCCGCATGGATGATGTTGAAAAGATGAAAGAAATGCTCAAGAAACAGGCTGAAAACAAGCTCGTTTCCGAACGCAAATCTGCCATCCAGGAAAAACTGATTGCAAAACTCGTGGAAGCTGTCGGAGCATTTGAACTCCCCACCTCCTCTGTTGAAACCGAAAAGAGAAGAATCTTCTCCTCCATCGCAAACAACACTGTCAAGTCCGAAGCGGATGCTGAAAAGTTCAAAGCTGATATGGATAAACATCTTGCAGAAGCGGAAGAAGAAGCACGCAAGAAACTTTCCCGCAACTTCATCCTTACTGCAATCGCAGAACAGGAAAAAGTGGAAGTTTCCCCCGCAGAATTCGATCAGCATCTGGAAGAACTTGCAGGCTACTACCGCTGCAAGAAGCAGGATATCATCAAGCGTCTTCAGGAAAATGATGCATTCGGTGATTTCCATGCTGATCTGGTTATCGGAAAGACCCTTGACGTGCTTTGCGACAAAGTAAAAGTCAAAGAAGTGAAATAATTCCGGTCCTTCACCGTATAAACTATTGAAAGCCAATTCTGCAGGACAGCTTCCGCTGAGCTTGGAGGATTGGCTTCATAGTAAAATCAGATTAACAGAAGGAGAAAGACTATGAGTAAAGCTATGTATGTTCCTATGGTTGTAGAACAAACCGGACAGGGTGAACGCGGATATGATATCTATTCCCGTCTTTTGAAAGACAGAATCATTTTCCTCGGGACACCGATTGATGATGCTGTTGCAAACCTGATTGTTGCAGAACTTCTCTTTCTGCAATCTGAAGACCCCAAAAAAGATATCGATCTTTACATCAACAGTCCCGGCGGTTCTGTGACAGCAGGGCTTGCGATCCTTGACTGTATGAAAGTCATTTCCTGTGATGTCAAGACCTACTGCGTTGGACAGGCTGCCAGTATGGGTGCAGTTCTGCTCAGTGCAGGTACAAAAGGCAAACGTTTTGCTCTTCCCAATGCACGGGTCATGATCCATCAGCCCAGCGGCGGAAGCGAAGGTACCGCTGCGGATATTGATATCCAGGCAAGAGAAATCCTCAAGATTCGTACAACCTTGAACGGCATCCTTGCTGAAAATACCGGAAACCCCGTGAAAAAAATCGCTCATGATACAGAACGTGACTATTTCATGTCTGCTCAGGAGGCTTTGGAATACGGGATCGTTGACAGCATCATCCCTCATAAGAAAGCGTAAGAGAGTTCTTTTATGGCAAAACATACTCATGGTGATGGTGAAATCCCGCGCTGTTCGTTTTGCGGACGTCCGGCAGGAACCGCTGGTCTGGGCAATCTGATCAGCAGTCCTTCCGGGGCTTCCATTTGCGAAAACTGCGTGGAATTATGCCGTCAGTACATGCGGGGAAAAGACTCCGCACCCAAGAAGAAAAATTCTGAAATTCTGCCTCTGGAAATTCCGAAACCGGCTGAAATCAAAGCCGAACTCGATAAATATGTCATCGGTCAGGATGAAGCTAAAAAGTTTCTGTCCGTGGCAGTTCACAACCATTATAAACGTCTGGTCTCTCACGATCAGGAAGTAGATGATATCGATATTGAAAAGAGTAATGTGCTTCTGCTGGGGCCCACAGGTTCCGGTAAAACACTGCTTGCACGTACTCTTGCAAAGATGTTGAACGTTCCTTTCTGCATTGCCGATGCAACCACTCTTACAGAGGCCGGATATGTCGGCGAGGACGTGGAAAATATCCTGCTCCGTCTTTTACAGGCTGCTGATTTCGATGTGGAAAAAGCTCAGATCGGTATCGTTTATGTGGATGAAATCGATAAAATCGCAAGAAAGACTGAGAATGTTTCCATCACCCGTGATGTTTCCGGGGAAGGTGTGCAGCAGGCTCTCCTGAAAATTCTGGAAGGTACTGTGGCAAACGTTCCGCCGAAAGGTGGACGCAAACATCCGGACCAGGAATATATTAAGGTTGATACCACCAATATTCTTTTCATCTGCGGTGGTGCATTTGTCGGATTGGATAAAATCATTCAGCGCAGAGTCGGAAAGCATGTCCTCGGATTCAATCAGGATGCAACGGATGAAGTTGTCATTGACCCAAACTCTCCTGAAATTCTGAAATTGACAGAACCGGAAGATCTGGTTCATTTCGGGATCATTCCCGAATTTATCGGACGTCTGCCGATTGTCACCTCTCTGATGCCTTTGAAAGAGGCTGATCTGGTGAGAATCCTCACAGAGCCCAAGAATGCGTTGACCCGTCAGTATCAGAAACTGCTGGGAATGGAAAACGTGAAATTGGAGTTCAAGAAGGAAGCTCTGGAAGCATTGGCGGAAAAATCTGTCAAACGCGGAACAGGTGCCCGCGGGTTACGCTCCATCCTTGAAAATATGATGATGGATATCATGTACGATATCCCGTCACGCGGGGATGTGGAAAAATGCGTGATTACCCGGAAAACCGTGGAAGGCGGTAAACCGGAACTTACCTTGAAGAAAAAGAAATAAGATTAAAAACTTTTTTTCTCGGAACCACGGAAGACACGGAAAGACACAGAATAAAAGATCAACTCTTTTGCGTTTTAATTTTTGCACGGCAAAAATTAAAACGCAATCATAAAAAATTTCCGTGAAACTTCCGTGTATTCCGTGTTTTCTCAAAAGAACTCAAAGCCCTGTCGGGAGTTCCCGGAAGGCACATTCAATACCGAATTCTTCCGCAACAATATTCATCACATTCAGGACACCGGGGATTTCTGTCCGGTAGTGTCCGGCGGCGACAACTGCCACATCTGCCTCTTTTGCATAGTGCCATGCCTGATGAGTGAACTCACCTGTCAGAAGACAATCGACTTTTCCTGCGATCATTTCCTGGAAGAAGGGAACACAAGCCCCGCCGCCGGAGACAACAGCCACTGTTTTAACGGATTTGTCATCGTTGAAACAGGTATAGGAATATCCGGGGTAAGGAAGATTTGTACAGAATTCCATTCCGAGTTTTTTGGCTTTCATTGCCCGGGGAAGTTCACCAACGAAACCGATCTGAACACCGTCATAAAAACCGAACGGACGGATATTTTTCAATCCCATCATCTTTGCGATTGCCGCATTATGTCCGATTTCCGGATGAGCATCCAATGGAAGATGTGCGGCATAAAGGGACATGTTATTCTGAGCCAGCTGAGTGATTCTTGCAGCATCAAGAGAACCGATTCTTTTGAGACTTCCGCCCCAGCTCAAACCGTGATGAACAAAGATAAAGTCTGCTTCATCTTCTGCGGCAAAATCGAACAGATCTTTACATGCATCCACACCGAAGACTGCACGTTCGACTTCATTTCCTGCATCAAACTGCAAGCCGTTGTTGGAGGAATCCCCGCCGAACGCTTTCAGATTCAGCAAGTCATTCAGAAACATTGAAATTTCATAAGCTGTTGCCATAATACGGTCTCCTTCTGTTATCGGATCTGTCCGTTTCCGCGGACTTTGTATTTGTAAACAGTCAACTCATCCAGACCCATGGGACCTCTGGCATGGATCTTATCCGTGCTGATTCCGATTTCTGCACCCATTCCGAATTCTCCGCCGTCGGTGAACCGTGTGGAGGAATTTGCATAAACAGCGGCAGAATCCACTTCATTCAGGAACTGTTCGGCTGCTTCTGCGTTATTGGTCAGAATGGAATCACTGTGTCCGGAACCGTAAGTGTTGATATGGTCGATCGCTTCCCGGATATCTTTCACTGTTTTGACAGCCAGTTCCAAACAGAGATATTCTTTCGGCCAATCGGAATCTTCCGCTGCAACTGATCTGGGAACCAGAGCTTTGAATGCAGGGTCCGCATGGAAGGTGACATCATGGAGCGCAGCATCGATCATCGGCGCAAATTTCTGCAGAACAGATTCGTTGATAAGAAGCGTTTCCAGTGCGTTGCAGACACCGGGTCTCTGACATTTTGCATTGCGGATAATTTCACAGGCGCGTTCCAGATCGCAATCGGAATCAACGTAAATATGGCAAACTCCCTTATAATGCTTGATCACGGGCATGGTTGCCTGTTCCACTACAGCACGGATCAATCCTTCTCCGCCGCGGGGAATTACCAGACTGATATACTGATCCATTTTTACCATCATGGAAACTGCGGCTCTGTCCGTGCATGGAATCACACAGACTGCTCCTGCAGGCATTCCGGCTTTTTCTCCGGCTTTGCTGATACATTCTGCCAGTGCAATATTGGAGCGGATCGCTTCAGAACCGCCGCGCAGAACTACCGGATTTCCCGCTTTCAAACAGAGAACCGTGGAGTCAACTGTAACGTTCGGACGGGATTCATAGATAATTCCAATGACACCGATAGGAACGGAAACTTTCTGGATAAGCAAGCCGTTCGGGCGTGTTGTTTCAGAGAGAATTCTGCCGACAGGATCGGGCAGGGAAATGACATGGCGGACTCCGTCGGACATGGATTTGATTCTTGCATGGTCGAGTTTGAGACGGTCCAGCATTGCGGAAGAAAGTCCTGCTTTTGCCGCTTCTTCCATATCAATCGCATTGGCTGCAATGATTTCTGCTTCGGAAGCATCTATCGCATCCGCCATTGCTGCAAGCCATTTATTTTTTTCTTCAGTAGTAGCTGTTGCCAGTTTCCGGGCAGCACTTTTCGCTTTTGCGCCCAGTGATTCCAGCATATTTTTCATTTCTGTCTGATCCATTGCTTCGATTCTCCTCAGATGTTGTTTCAATACGGGAATATAGCATGTTTTTTTTGAGAATCAATCACAAAAGAGGTGCCTTAAAACTATTTTTTTTGAAAAACAGCTATTTTCCAGACAAAAAAAGATATCATGAAAGATTTTAGAACACTCTCATGATATCTTTTGAGTTATACGGAGATGCTTTTACAATCAGATGATGGTGACATCCACCTTGACTTTTGTTCCTTTCGGAGCGCGGGGAATCAGATTCCCTTCGATGGGCGTTCCATCGACAGAGATCTTCACGTTCGGTCCATTTTTGTGTTCCGGGTTCTGAACTTCAATGTGATAAAGAGCACCGGAAAGAATACGGTCAACACAGTACCCGCTCCAATCTGCCGGAATGCAGGGAACGATTCTCAGTCCATCTGCTTCCGGACGGACACCAAGGAGATATTCTGTTGCCGCACGGTAAATCCATGCCGCACCGCCTGTCAGATGGGTCAGTGATGCTTTTCCGCAGTTGCTGTTGATCGGACCGTAAACCCATGAGGCAAAAGCATAGGGTTCCCGTTCATAAAGATCGGCATCCTTCGCTGTACGGTAATCCGGACGGATGTTCCGGAAATATTCCCATGCGCGGTCTGCATTTCCTCTGGAGGCTTCCGCAATGACTGCCCAGGTGTTTGCATGATAGAAGAGTCCGGAGTTTTCGCCTGCACCCGGTGCATTACCGCAATATCTTGTACCATCCATGAGCTTGGTGAACGGAGGATAGAACAGCTGGATTCCGTAACGGGTATGCAGCTGGTCATAGACACTGTTCATTGCTTTTTCAATATGTTCCGGATCAAGAGTTCCGGCAAGAGATGCCCAGGTCTGAGCATTCAGGAAGATACTTCCTTCTTCGTTTTCTGCAGAACCCATTTTTTCTGCAGGGAAGAGCAGACGGCGGTACCAGTTTCCATCCCAGACATCTTCGGAATCCAATGCTTTTGTGAAATCGGCGATCTTCTGATTCAGGAATGCCACATCGTCAGCATATTTGTCTCCCAGCATATTGATCAGCATCTTTGCCGCAACGATGTACTGCATTGCGACCATGGTACTTTCTCCATCGCTCAGGATCGCACTGATGATCACAAGAGAATCATTCCAGTCACAGTTGTAAAGTTTCGGCAATCCGTGTTTCCCGACACTTGTTCCGGTGAATCTCATTGCGCGGAGCAGAAGATCAATGACTGTGGATTCTGTTCCTTCATAATCGGCAACAGGTGTGTTCAGAAATTCTTTGTCACCTGTTTCCGCAATATACTTTGCAATGGTGAAAATCCCCCATACGATTGCATCGCAGCGGAAATGTTCCGGATTGGAACATTTCAGAGAGACCGGATCAATATTGGTTACGATCTGTCCGTTTTCACGGATGGAGTGCATAAGGAGAAGGATATTTTCTTTTGTTTCTTCCGGGAAGAAAAGACTGCCTGCCATGATATCCTGCATGGTATCACGGAATGTTTTGGAGGTTCCGCTTCCGGTGTGACGGTGAGAAATGGAGCGTCCGCAGCGCATGGTTGTTTTGATATTCTTTGGGAACCAGACGTTGAGCATTTCGTTCAAACCCTTTTCCGGAGTGTAAACCTGATTTTTCTCCAGAATGGAATCCCACCAGTCTCCGAAATTCTTTGCTGCTGCATCAACAACTGCAAGATCGTCATATTTTTTGAGCAATGCGCCTGCATCTTCCAGTTTCCGGCTTGCTGCAAGTTTGATGACAACCCGTTCAGATGCGCCCGGAGCAAGTTTGAAATTGAGTTTGAATGTCCCGCAAATATGGAATCCGGCTCCGGTAACTTCAGAGTTCGCAAGAACTCCGCTTTCCAGAGCTTCCGGATTTGCTTCGGAACGGCAGCGTCCGATGAATGTATCCCGACGCATGTCATAATTATTGAATTTTTTCGTTGCATTGAACAGGGTGAATCCCGGATGATGTGCTTCAAATGCAAAGTAATCCAATGAAAGAGCATTGTATTCATCATTGTAATTTGCGGTCATCTGGTTGCCGCAGAAATGATAGTACATCACATCTTTTATGATATCGCGCATGGAGAAATCCAGATACGGATAGGCGGAGAAAACCATCTCTTCAGAGGTGTTGTTGGTGAATGTGACATCCCACAGCATGACAGGATCTTCTGCCGGAATGAAATATTTTACCTGAGCCCGGAGTCCGTTCTTTTCAGAATCAAACTTTGTGTAATACATCCCGTGACGGCATTCGTATTTATCCAGCTTTGTAAATGTGGGAGAGGCTGACGGATTCCATACAGTTCCGTCGAGCTGGCGGATATAGAGATAAAATCCCGGATGATCTTCAGGGGTCGCCATGTACTGATAACGGGTCAGACGTCCGGTGTGCGGCTGTTTGTACCAGACGGTTCCGCCTGCACGGTTGGAAACAAATGCATCCAGATCGCCAACTCCGCCAAGATAATTGATCCAGGCTTTCGGAGTATAGGGCGAGGTGATGACATATTCTCTGTTTTCAGAGTCAAAATATCCATACTTGCATTTGCTTGTGTCAATAGACGGTTCTCTGCTCATAATATGATCCTTTCATACGGTTGATTATGAGACAATATACCCCGTGAATGACGATTGTCAAGGAATATTTTGAAAAATCAGTAAACAGGTTTCCCTGTTACGATAAAATCCACTCCGCAACGGGTTATTTTCATCCCTTCAACAGGGATTGCTTCAGATAACGTTATCGGGTCTGCTCCGTCACAGACAGTACGGCTCCCGGCTCCACAGAGAATTTTCGGTGCATAGTGAAATTCTATTTCATTGACAGCTTTTGCCGCCAGTGCGGATGCCGCAAGGGTTCCTCCGCCTTCAATCAACAGCTGCATAACACCGCGTCTGCCAAGCTCCTGCAGAAAATTTTCCCATGCCACCGCTGTGGAAAGATTCACAAATTCCCAGCCCTCTCTCTGTTCCAAACGTTCCGGATGGGCTGTTGCAGCAAACCGCAGCGGCGTCCGCAAGACTTTTCCGGCAGCGGTTCGTATGGTCAATGAAGGATGATCCAACCGATAGGTTTCTGCTCCTACCAGAATTGCATCTGAATTTTTCCGCAATAACTGAACACGTTTCCGTGCTTGTTCCGAGGTGATCCATTGGGAGTTTCCCGAGGCAGTCGCAATCTTTCCATCCAGCGTGGATGCCATCTTCAGAATCACGAACGGTTTATGATTGGTTATGTGATAAAAAAATGCCCGGTTTGCCTGAAGACATTTTTCTTCCAGTATTCCGGTTTCCACAGTGATTCCGGCTGCCCGGAGAATTTCAAAACCTTTTCCCGCATGTTTTCCATTGGAATCTGTACATCCTGCGAATACCCGTGCAATTCCGGCATTGATGATTGCAGAAGTGCAGGGCGGTGTTCTTCCTGTTGTGCAGCAAGGTTCCAGAGTGACATAAATATCTGCCCCTTTCAGGGAACGTTTTCCTGCAAAACGGATGGCTTCGACTTCCGCATGAGGCTGTCCGGCTCCATGATGCCAGCCCTCTCCGATGATTGTTCCATTTTTTACAATAACTGCTCCGACAACCGGATTCGGGGCGGTGAAACCTCTGGCACGCTCCGCCAGATTCAATGCCCGCTGCATCATCTTTTTATGAAATGTTTGCTGTTCCATAATAAACTTTCTCACTTTTCAACGGAAATCGTATAGGCAGCCAGAGTGATTGCCCATGCCTGATCGAAAGGCATGGTTTTGAATTCATGACCTTCTCCCCAACAGTCTGTATAAATGATTGTTCGTGTGGAATTATTGAAACCTATGATCAGACGCATGTGAGTCATCGGCGGTTTCGCCGGAAGATTTTCTTCTTTGATAACGCCCAGAACCGTATACCAGACCAGAGGCTGTCCTGTCATGACATTTTTCATGATATTGCTTTGAAACGTTGATGCTGCATGATCGTCTTTTCTGATTTTCACAAGAATATCTGCATCCATTTTCAAAAATGATGCTGCAGCTGCGACTTTTCCTTTTTTCGGAATTTCCATTTTCTTTTTACCGGAACTTTTTGCAGAACGGTTATATTTTCCCAGAAGATTCTGCAGCCGTCTCAGTGATCTGTCTCCTGTAAAATAGACAAAATCCTCTTTGATTTTCAGCTTGTTTTTAATGCAGGTTGTCTTTAATACGATCTGTAAATCTTCAACATCTGAGTACAATTTTGCATCTTTTTTTAACGCTTCCGCTGCAATCGGTTTTTCCGGTTTTATTCCATGATATTCCATGATTCTCTGAATAACAGCCGCAGCGCAATTCCCTTTTTCACCTTGCTCAAACATCGGAAATTTCTCCAGAAAAACATTCCCGTTTGCTTCGCGTTTGACGGAAAAACGGTTTTCCTGAATTCCGTACGGACGGTCGTAAGCTGTCTGTGAGATAAAACGCTGCAATGGGTTCTTTCCCGGCTGGACGGTTTCAAATTCTATCTGAAGAAAGCCCGGATCATCTCCCATGTTCTCCAAGCGTTTGATTCCCCATTTCATGACACACACATATTTCCCTGCAACCCAGACAACCGCATTCAGCCGCAAATTACCCGAGCTGCGTCTCAATAATTTTGCTTTCACACCGGGGTAGCGTTTTTTCAGCGCATCATAGATCTTTTTCATATTATTCCGGAAGATATTTGCCGGCATAATTTCTCCACTTCTGCTTTCATACAGGGTGAGACAGAGGAATGACGGGGTTTTATCATAGAATTTGACATAAGCATTTGAAACGTTGAATCCAAGGAATGTAAACTTTTCTTTGCTTTTGGGATCAGCCGGATAATAGGCCTCATTTTTCGCCGCATTACTCCACATGAAAAGATTTTTTTCCCCATCCGGAACAATAAGCTGATCTTTGGTTTTTGAGAAAAACTCATGTCCGTTTCCAATAAATTTCAGCATGTCCTCTGCAAAAACAGTTGCAGTCAGCATGAGCAGAACCGGAATAAAAAACTTTTTCATTCTATAGAACCTTCTGTTTATTAATACATTTTCCGTTCTCTGGGAAGAAGATAGAGCAATCTGTTTGTAATTGTCCATGCATATTGAATCGGCATGGATTTCAATTCATGACCAATTCCCCAGGTGTCTGTGTAAAGAATTTCCTGATTCTTTTCATTGAATCCGATAATCAAACGCATATGACCGCCTTTGGATTGAAGCGAGAGTTTTTCCTCCGGCATAATCCCAAGCATAACACACCAGATCACCGGAATTCCCTCCTGGATATTTTTCATGATAATTTTTTGAAATTTCCGGAATTCAGAATCACCGTTCCGTACTTTTGAATAAAGCTCCGGATCCATACTGTAAATCGTTTCATCCAGATAAACAGTTCTGTTCCGGACAATCATTTTCATTTCCGGTTTCTTCTCTTTTTTTGCCAGCCGGTTGTAAGATGACACTATTTTTTTCAAATTTTTTATGGCTTCATTCCGGGAAAATAAATTATATTCATTCCGGAGTTTTACTCCGAATTTTCCACTGACATTTTCCAGAGTCTTTACCATGTTTTCCACAGAAGTTCCGCCGGAAGCAGTCGTCCCGCAAAGCTGCGCAATCGTATGCTGATTGACCGGAATGTTGTAATATCTTAAAACCCGTTCCAGAACTGCTGCAACACAATACCCCTTTTGTCCCTGATCAACCATTGGGATATTGGCTATATAGACATTCCCGTTGGGTTCCCTCCGGATATTTTCCGGAAGATTTTTCCGGGATGTGATTTCCGTGCGGTCTGCCTTCACCAGAGAACGTTTCGCTGGATCGTTCGCAGGATTGAACGGTTCAAATTCAACTTGAAGATATTCCGGCTTTTCTTTCCGTTTGGTTTTTCCGCTGAGACTCCATTTCATGATACAGGAGTATTTCTTTCCGCGCCAGACCACTCCGTGAACATACATCCCGTCAGAGAGTTTTTCCCGCAGCCGGACCGGTTTTTCTCCCGGATATACCGTTTTTATGTAATTATACAATTCCTGCGTTTTTTTCTGGAATTGAGCAACCGTAATTGGCTGATTGTCTCCACGGTTGTAAACAGAAATATAGATACGGCTGACACTGTTGTCCTTAAAATCTACAATGACTTCTGAAACGGGATTTCCCAGCAATGTCAATTTATCCGGGATTTTAGGGTGCACCGGATAGCGTGCGGACGTCTTTTCGTCAGATGTCCAACGGAAAAATCGGGCATTGGAGGGTTTTATGAAAAGAGGACGGTTTTCGGAAAAAATCTGAAAATCTTTCCCGATGATTTTCATGAGATCTTCCGCTGCGGTATGTATGGAAAACAGACACAAGAGACTCAAAAAAACAATTTTTCCTTTCATAAAACACCCCTCCCGGTTTTAATCTTCCTCCAGCCCGAACATTGCGGAGGCATAACTTTTCGGATCAAATTCCTGAAGATCTTCCGGCTGTTCTCCGAATCCGGCAAACAGAACAGGAAGCTGAAATTCCGTTTGAATTCTGACAGCACAACCGCCTTTTCCTGTGCCATCCAGTTTTGTCAGGACAACACCTGTGACCCCTGCTGTTTCTGAAAACTCTTTTGCCTGGGAAAGCATATTCATTCCCATGGAAGTATCCAGCGTGAGCAGGGTTTCATGAGGTGCATCCGGAAGCAGTTTCGTAATGATTCTGCGCATCTTGGCAAGTTCATCCATCAGCGATTTTTTATTCTGCTGACGTCCGGCTGTATCTATGATGAGGTAATCCGCTTTCTGTGCGATTGCAGATGAAACTGCATCGTATGCCACCGCAGCAGGGTCCGCTCCGGTCTTGGAGGCAACAATGCCTGCACCTGTCCGTTCTGCCCACAGTTTCAGCTGTTCTGAAGCTGCGGCCCGGAACGTATCACAGGCTCCCAGCATGACTTTCTTTCCCGCCCGCGTGAAAATCCAGGCAAGTTTTCCTGCTGTTGTGGTCTTTCCGCTTCCGTTGACTCCAACCATCAGAATAACAGTAGGGCCTTCCGGTGCAAGATTCAATGTTGACCGCCGGGTCTGCATCAGCGCAGTGATATCTCCTGCAGCGATTTCCAGAATATTTTCACTTCCGGAGAGAAGCCCTCTGTCATAGCGGTCTTTGATATCTTCCTTGATCTTTTTTGCGGCTTCTGCGCCGAAATCCGCTTCCAAAAGGACATGTTCCAGATTGGTAAAGGTGGAGGCATCCCACTTCTGAACATCTGTGAATATAGCGGTCACACCGCGGGTAATCGCCGTGGCTGTCTTTTGAAGTCCTTTTTTGAATACAGAAAACAATCCCATATTACTCAATACCCTTATCTTTTGCATCCGGGGGGAGGGAGTCCTTGACACCATTCAGGATGCCGTTGATGAAGACTCCGGATTTTTCTGTTGCGTATGACTTGGAAATTTCGATTGCCTCGTCAATGCTGACAAGAATCGGGATTTCCGGACAATATTTCAGTTCATAGACTGCGATACGGATGATATTCCGGTCTACTGCCGCCATGCGTTTGATATCCCATTTTTCTGAGAAAGATTCCAGAACACCGTCAATTTCATTCAGGTAAAAAAGAACACCGTCAATCATTTTTTCAGCATAATTTTTTGCCTTTTTGAAAACACGGTCATCAGAAGTCAAATCACCTTCTGCGGCCTGTTCCCAGAACATTTCCCGGGCTTTTTCCACATCTTCTGCTGTATCTGTCTCCGGAGTCATATCACGGAGATAAAGATACTGCATGGCAAGTTCTCTGCCCAAACGTTTGAAGTGCGTCTGAGCATTTACCCGCACTGCCATATTCTTACGAGGAAGATTCATTGCTTACTTTTTGCCTTTCTGATTCATGGCCTTTGCAAGATTTGCCATTTCGATCGCAGAAACTGTTACGTCAAAACCGCGGTTTCCTGCCTTGGTTCCGCTGCGTTCAATAGCCTGTTCGATATTTTCTGTGGTTAAAACACCGTAAATCACAGGAATTCCGCTTTCCAGAGAAAGCTGTCCCAGAGATTTGGAAACCTGACCGTTGATGTAGGATGCGTGAGCTGTTGCTCCCTGAATCACACAGCCGAGTGCGATCACTGCATCATATTTTCCATTTGCAAGGAAACGGGAGGCAACGTAGGGAAGTTCATAACTTCCGGGGCACCATGCCACATCAACATTATCAAGACTGCCGCCGTGGCGTACAATGGCGTCATACGCTCCATCCAGAAGTTTTTCCACAAAAAAGGTGTTGAATCTGGAACAGGCAATTGCAATCTTCAGCCCTTTGGCATCCAGTTTTCCTTCAAAAACGTTCGCAGGTGTATTCATTTTCTTTCCTCCTGTCTTTTTTATTTATCTTGAAATATTTCGTTGAATATATGACCCATGCGTTCCTGTTTGGTACGCAGATATTTTTCATCATGCTGCTGCGGCGGAATTTCAATGGGAAGCCGTTCCCGGATCTCAAGTCCATATCCGGAAATTCCAACCAGTTTCTGCGGGTTGTTTGTCAGAAGACGGACTCCCTTGATACCAAGGTCTGTCAGAATCTGTGCTCCAACTCCATATTCTCTCAAGTCAGCGGCAAAACCCAGCTTTTCATTCGCTTCAATCGTGTCACAGCCGGCTTCCTGAAGTTTGTAGGCATGGATCTTGTTTTCCAAACCGATTCCTCTGCCTTCCTGCCGCAGATAAACAAGCACTCCATTGCCTTCCGCTGCAATCATCTGCATCGCTTTGGAAAGCTGATCTCCGCAATCACATCTGGAAGAACCGAACACATCTCCGGTCAGACATTCACTGTGAACACGGGTCAAAACATTATCTTTCCCGGCAACATCTCCGCAGACCAGGGCAAGGTGCGTGCTCTGATCCACAAGAGAACGGTAAAGGTAAAGATCAAAATCGCCGTAACGGGTCGGAAGTTTGACTTTTTCTTCGCAGACAACCAGTTTTTCTTTCCGGCGGCGGTATTCCACAATATCCGCTACGGTACAGAGACAGAGTCCATGTTTTTTTGCAAATTCTCTCAATCCATCCAGCCGGAGCATCCGTCCGTCATCGCCCATGATTTCACAAATCACTCCGGCAGGTTTCAAACCGGCAAGTTTGGCAAGATCAACAGCCGCTTCCGTATGACCGATTCTCTGAAGAACTCCTCCCGGACGTGCTGCCAGCGGAAATGTATGTCCCGGACGGGCAAATGCACTTGCCGGAACGGAATCATCAAGCAAATCCTGAATGGTACGGACCCGGTCATAAGCGGAAATACCCGTTGAGGTTCCAATCATACTGTCAACACTTTCCGTGAATGCTGTCCCGAAATGGTCCGTTGAGGGCGGACGGGAAATTCCCAATGCTTTGGCTCTGGCTTCCGGAATGGGAGTACAGATCAAACCTCTTGCATGGGTTGCCATGAATACGATTGTTTCCGGTGTAACAAGCTCTACCGCACAGACAAGGTCCCCTTCGTTTTCGCGGGATTCATCATCCACAACGATGACCATTTTTCCTGCCTTGATCGCAGAAACTGTTTCTTCTACTGTACTGAAAATTTTTTCTTCCATAACGCTGCTGCGCCTCCTTGTTGTTTTTTGAGCCGGCGCACGCAGAATATCAAAACCATTTTAATATCCGCTGCGACCCTCTCCCTTCCAGACTCGCAGAATCCCTTCTGCATCACTGTCGGTTCCGGAGTTTCACCGGATCTGTCCTGTTCAGGACTCGCGGACTTTACCGCCGGTCGGGATTTGCCATCAGGCTCACCCAGCCCCGAAGATCGCTCTCTTTTCTTTAGTCTGGAGGCAATTTCAAAAGTCTTCCAAGACTTTTGAAATTACCTCTCTATATAATATACAGCAATTTCCGTTTTATTCAAGGGGAATCAGTGAGTTTTTCCTTCTTCCGGAGGGATTAAAAGTTCACATAACCCCTTGTCCGCTTCCAGAAAATCAAGCTCCCGCATCCCTTTTAATGGAATCCAGCGGAACTGCTGTCCTTCTTTTGCAACCGGCTCTTTCTCATTTTTCCGCAGACAACGTAAAAAAACAAGTCGTATCGCACCCGCAGGATAGTGATGGATAATGTCAAAAATAACATCCATCGGAATCACATCCAGTGCCAGTTCCTCCTGCATTTCCCGGATGATACAGTCCCCGAAACTTTCTCCCGGCTCCACTTTGCCTCCGGGAAATTCCCACTTCCCGGCAGCCGCTTTGCTGTCAGGACGGTTTGAAACAAGAATCATTCCCTTTTCCCGGATGATCGCCGCACAGACCGTTTTCATTTTGCCTCACTCTCCCGCAGCAGCCGCCATGTCAAACGGTGTGCAAAAATCATGCCGATCGTTCCGGATAAAACATCAGCTGCCAGACGGGCGGCAAATATCCAATTCATATCTCCGAACGCCGCTGCCAATAACGTAAATGGAATCAGACAGCCGATGATTCTTAACCCACTCAGCCAGGCAGATGCCGCAGGACGGTTGCATCCGGTAAAAGTAAAACCGGAGTAACGGTGCGCTTCCAGAAAACCGAATCCAAACGGAACGATCCGGAGGTACTGCGTCATGACTTTTGCCGCTTCCGGACTCTCACTGCAGAAAAATTGAGAAATCTGCGGAGCAAATATACAGATAATAATGGCAAGGAACATTTCATACGATAACGCAAAGCGCATGGCAAAACGACGGCACTGATTGATCCGGTCAAAACGCTTTGCCCCGAAATTCTGCCCAATCATCGGCATCATGGACATACCAAGAGCCATCGGAACCAGAAATGCAACCGTTTCCAATCGGGCGGCTGCGTTCGTTCCAGCTACACTCGCTGAACCGAAATCAGAAACCACTTTCGTGACAATCGCACTGCCGATAGGCATCAGGATCATTCCGAGAATAGAAGGAATCGCAACCCGGAGAACCATCATCCAGCTCTTGAATATGAAACGGAAATCCAGCGGGATTCTGGAGAGCAAGTGATGTTTTTTCCAGATGAGAAACAGGATGATCACTGAAGATAAGCCCTGCGAGATCACTGTTGCAAGAGCTCCGCCGAAGATGCCCGTCGCCGGAATGATCCACCATCCGAAAATCAAAACAGGGTCAAGAATCACATTGACAACCATCCCGAAAATCATCATTGTACTGGCAAGTTTTGAATCCGCTGCTGTAATCAGAATCGAGTTCCCTGCCATACCTATCACCGCCAGGGGTGTTCCGATATACCAGACAAGCATATATTCCCGGATCATTCCGAACAGCTCCGGCTTTGCTCCCAAAAGAGAAAAAACCGGATTCATGGTGAAGATTCCAATCAATGCAAGCAGACTGGTCAGTAAGACAACCAGCGCAAGTCCGGCAGTCGTGATAGAGGCGGCCCGTTCCCTGCGTTCACCGCCAAGAGAGTGGGCAACCAATGTCATGATTCCTGTTCCCAAACCATGAAAAATACATCCGGCAAACATGGCAACCGGCATAGTAAAACCAACTGCCGCAAGAGGTGCTTCACCCAATTTCCCAATAAAATAGGTGTCTGCAATATTGTATCCTGACATGGCAAGTGTGCCAGCCAGCATTGGAACCGCTGTACGGATCATCGTCAAGCCGATGGGGGCCGTAATAAAATCAGATTTCTGTGGAGGCATAGTTTTTCCCGGATCAGTAGATGATCCGTCCTCCCATGGGCTGAACTTCCCAGTTTGACTGGGAATTGAATGGTTTCGGATTTATTCCGGAACGTTCCTGCGGCGTGGAAAAAAATGCACATCCGCCGCAGAAAAACAGAAGAATCATTCCGGAAAAGAATAAAATACTGTGTCGCAATTTCATAAAAAAAGTATTTCCTGTAATAACAAAGATACTGCAAAAGAACTTTTACCCCTTGCAGTATCTTCAAATTTTATTTGAGCCGATTTCAAACTTGTCTGTGTATTTTTTGAAACCGTCTCCTATTTTCCTGTAACCTTCTGGATCAGCGACTGCAAATCACCGTATGCATCCAATTCCATGAGTTGGATTCCAATCGCAGCGCAGAGAAGGAGGAACGTTACGATTCCAACGATTGTAAATGTTGTTGATCTGAACATTTTCAAAAATCCTTTCTCATAGAATATTACTTCTTGAGGAGTTTTTCAATATCAGCCTTGAGAAGTTTCATGTCATCTTCAAGGAAAATCACTGCATCGCCTTCCTGAATCTTGTCACGGAGAGTATTGAGCTGGATATCAGCATTGGAGTAATCAGCATGAACATCTCTCAAAGTGATTTTTCCGATGACTTTCGGAGTATTGGTTGAGATTCCGCGGACGATTGTCATTGTCTTTCCGGGGGTGATGTTCAGGAGCGTCTTATAGGTTCTTCCGGCAAAGGTCTGCTGGACTTCTCTCTTTGCACCCAGGTCGATTGTGACAAAGTTCCATTTTGTATCGACTCTCTTGACCTGATTTCTGACGAGAGCGTAAAGGTTCAGGTAATACTGAGCATCTTTCTTCTGGTATTCAATCCGGTTGATGTCAGGGTTGTTCGTCGGATTGATTCTCTTTTTCAGATCTGCAATTTCAGCAGCTTTCTTTTTATTATCAGTGACGTATCTGTCTTTTTCTCTGGTCAAGCTGGTGATTCTGTTGTTGAGTTTTGTGATTTCAGAAGTCTTTCTTCTGTTTTCAGCTTTTTCCTTGTTCAGCTCAGCTTTCTGTTTTGCAACAGCTTTGGTGATTTCATCCTGATTGGAAGCTCCAACTCCAACAGTCTGAGCGATCTTCTGCAGTCTGGCATCTCTTTCTGCAATTTTAGCATTCTGAGCATCAACAGCCTTATGGATTCTGCTGACATAGGCTCTGCCCTGGTCACCCTTATCGTCTTTAATAGCGTTTGCTGTTGTTGCAACACTGAGTCTGGAACCTGCTGTGGAGAAAACCTGAGCAATCGCATCATTTTTTCTCTTATACTGATTGACTTTTGCTTTCAGCTCATCTTTGTGTGCAACATAGGAGTTGACATCAAGCAGGGTTTCTTTGTCTGCTGTAACACCAACTGCTGCGGAAATGTCGCAGATAGCCTGTGCAAGTTCATCTCTCTGTTTGACAACTTTATCAGCACCTGCAGAAAGTTTCTGAAGCCTGCTTTCCATATCAGCCAGATTGCGGTGGCTGAATTCTTTTGTCTTAATCTGATCCGCCACGTTTGTTTTGGAACCTTTGTCAAGGTTTTTCGCTGTTGCATCAATTTGATTTGCCATCAAATCCCATCCCTTTAACAAATCTGTTCTTTTCTCAAACAGAAAGTATGAGAGAATGGTTGCCCCTGCTGCTGCCAGCAGGATAAGGATTAACACGATTCGGTTGAGAACACCCATGGAGGACTCCTTCGTTTTTTATATTATTTTTAATACGTTATTCTTCTTCCTTGAAGCATTACCTGTAAATCTATATTGAAAAGTGCGTTTTGTCAAATTGAAAAACGTTTTTTTTTCATATTTTTTTACAGTTTTCTTCCCTTTTTGCCAGTTTATAACAGGTGGTAATATATCATACATCTTGTTAAATGTCAAAAAAAAAGATGACGAAACTTCCTTTTTTTTGTAAAAATACAGAAAAAATGCCGGTTCCAATGTTTGAAAACCGGCATTTTGTATGTTTTGTCGTTTTATCGCGTCCATTCCCGAACAGTTTTGGTTCCGGAGGCAAGTTCTTCCGCTTCCAGTTTCCATTTTCCGTTCGGCTCATTCTGACCGGGAACATATACAAATTCCGCAGAACCGTTTTTGGCAGAGATGAACTGTTCCATTTTCTGTCCGTTCGGCATCGTCAGCAGAACACGGATCGGCTGGATTCCTTTCAGCTGTTTCTGTTTTCCATTCAGAACAGAAATCTTGAAGACAGCTTTTTTACCTGCCTGGAATGTTGGAATGTTTTCAACTTTCACTGCACCGACAGCTTCAGGGTAGACAATCAGAAGTTTTCCTTCCACGGGTTTGAAGTCAAGAGAAACCTTTCCGTTTTTCAACTCAAGTTTCTTCTTTGCCGGGAATTCATAGACAGCTCCATTTGTTTTAAGAGAAACATCCGCTTTCAGCGGCAGACCTGCATCGTAAACAGATTTATATTTTTTACCGAAGTAATCTCCGAATGTCCGTTTGTCATTCATCAGGAATACATATTTGCAGTCGCCGGATTGAAGAGTCCGGATGTACAGTTCTGTGGATTCTGTATCGGCAAATGTGGAACCTGCCTGTTTGAATTTCCGCAGAGCTTTTGCATAGTTCTGCTGTTCTGCATACATTACATCGGCAGTAAATCCCTTTTTATGCTTGACACTCCAATAAGTCGTGTCGGTGATTTTCTCGGTTTCGATGGGGAACTTGACCGCTTTCGGGAACAGTTTTGCCCAGGGGGAATCCGGTTCCGTCAGGATCTTTCCGCCTTTATCAGCAAATGTTTTGAGTTTATCAAAGACATCCTGCGGCAGATGACTTGTACGGTAAAGCAGGATCTGGTCATAGTTAGCCAGTTCTCCTTTCCGGATGGTTTCTTCTGTGATGATCGCTGTCGGAATATTTGCTTTCCAGAAGAGATTCAAAATCGTATTCGCAGATGAATTTCCATAACCGCCCCAGTAGGATCTGTTGAAGATCTGGGAACCGAAAGAAAGCATCAGAGCTGTTTTGGGCTGTTCTCTTTCAAGATGGCGTGTTGCACTCCAGAGAGGTTTGACAAATTTCTTTGCAAAATCACTGACCGTCTGTCTGATGTGCTTTTCCCGGAATTCCGGTTTTGAAGTCGGCAGCAGGAAATTCAAATCGTAAATTTCGATCATTTCCGGTTTTGCTGCAAAGCCGAGATGAAGTGCTGTCAGATAAATATTTGCAGGCTGAACACCTGCCCAGCGTCCTTTGGCAGGACCGATCTTATAACTGTAAAGCCAGAGACTGGGGTCAAGCTGGAATTTTTCCGGACGGCCGCCGGCACGGCAGGCGGAAAGCATGCTTTCCACAGCCATAAATGTTTCTCCGGCATCCGGATGACAATAGAACCATGTTCCGGCAAAATCCATTCCTTCCATACGGGAGGAAAGAGGCACATTGCGGTACGGGTCATGATAGACTTGAATATCGGGACGTTCTTTTTTGATGATTTTTGCGACCTGAGCGCGGATGAGGTTATCTCCGGCACCGCGGTCCCAGAACCATGACATGAAACGGTAGTATTTGTTGTCCGTCGGGAAAACTGCGGGGGTGGCTTTTTTCACACTCTGCGGGATTCTGACAACGCGGCCTGCGGTATTGTCGATTTCCATATTGGCAGTTTCAGAGATCGGCGGTTCAAAGCCCAGTTCTTTTCTGGCTCTGTCAATATCTTCTTTTGCGTATCCCTGTTCCAGAAAGTTTTCAATTTCAGAGTCCAGAAGAATACGGTTGATTGCAGGATAATCTTTGAGGAATTTTGCAATTTTTTCCATGCCGGAACAGATGTATTTGATGGTTTTTTCATTCCGTGCATTCAGCCGAATGCTGCGGGTTCCGTCTTTGCGGACAACGCACATATCGTTTCCGCCTGCGGGAACAGCGGAGAGAAGTGCAATCTGAATCCCGATCGACATATTGTTCAGCATGGCGTAGTCTGTCCGGGAGGCAATCATTTTTTTGCGGTACTGAACATCATCTTTCGGGGTAAGATTCAGGTTGATGCCGTTGAAACCGTTTGCATTCATGACAGCAAGATCGCCGCCTGTCCAGCAGTAGAAACGGTAAAGATCTTTCTGCGGGCGTCTCACAACGGTGATATTCATTTCAGCAGACAGCTTTCCGTCGGTGACTTTGACTGTGTTTTTTCCGTAATTCAGGTCAGAAGCTTTGACGGAAATTGCCTGTTTGACTGTTCCTGTTGCGGGAACTGTTGAAACCGAACGGGATTCTTTTTTCTTCTGATACACCACTTGCATTTTTCCGGGTTTCATCGCATCGGGTGTCCGGTTGATGAATTCAGCGGTCATAGCGATGGTTTCATCATCATAAAAAACGGTACGGCAGGTATCTGTGCTCAAACGGATTTCCTGTTTCGGGAGTGCCACAGGTTTTTTCTCAACGGCATATCCGGAATAGCTCTTGACAGAAACTTCTGCAAACTGAGCTTTCCGTTCGTGTACGCCGATTGCAACAGTTCCTTTCTTGAAGGTATCATCCAATGTCTGCAAAAGTTCAATGCTGTTGAGACGGACGTGGATCATTCCTTCATGTCTGCCGATGGAGATTGTCAGCGGGGCTGTTCTGCTTCCGGATGTCGGAATCTGAGTATCAACAGATGTTCTGGAAGCAAGCAGAGAAGCCTTTCCTTTTTCCACTTTGTAAAGATTCAGTTCACGCTGGGTGTTGTTTCCATCCAGAACAAGACGGTAACAGTTGTTATTATCCTGACGGCAAAATTCCAGAATGATTTTTCCCATATTGTCGACAGTAATGACACGTGCGGTCAGAACGAAACTTTCGGGCATGATTTTGTCATTGACTGCCAGCGCATTAACGTCGATATGATCACTAAATTCTCTGTATCCGAATTTATCTGAATACCATTTCCCGCTGACAGGTTTGAACGGGATATTTTTGGAGGGCGCAACAAAATGAAGGTGAGTTGTTTCAGTTCCTGCGGAGGTGAATTTTTCCGGACGGACAACTTTTTCAAGAATTTTAACGTTTGTGACTTTTCCGGGGAAAATAAATCTGTTTCCGGGATATTTTCCGATCTGAAGTGAGTGCTGATTGACGAGCGGCATCGTGATGTTTTCTTTTTCGCCGATCTTGGTTCCATTCAGATAAATTTCTCCTTTTCCGTTTTCAAAACAGAGGGTGATCCTGCTTGTTTTGAAAAGTTCCAGTTCCACGGGAGCGGAAATTCCTTTGCCGCGGTTGACCCGGAAGTTCAAATGAGATTTGGCTCCGAATCTTCCTCTGGAATAGTCCAGAGACCAGGAGTGTTGAGCTGAATCATATCCTTTGGTCAGAATTTGAGTTCTGTGTGCGGCGGGAAATTCTCCCATGGGGAAAACATCCGCCTGAATGGTCATTCCTTTGTTCTGTGCTACCGCTGAAAGGGATAATAATCCGATTCCGCAAAGCAGCAGACGTTTCATTGTTTTGTGAAGGTGGTTCATATTTGTGTATCTCCTGTATTTTAGTTGCTCCCGGGGTTTCCGAAATATCTGTTTCCATCAATAAACCACATGGGACGGTTCAGTCTGAGAGGCCCTGTTGTGAATTTTGTGATGTCGACATGCCCATCAGCACGTCCTGTCACATTATTGAAGTTATGTCTCATTTTAACATCTATCGGAACCGGGAGTTTATCTGAATCGTATCCGCTGTAGTAGGGATCTGTTCCACTGACAGAAAAGGTTGTGCCGTCGTTCCATTCCATCATATAGACCAGAACTGACGGCTTCAGAATATTGGTTCTTTTCCGGAGTTTTCCCGCATTGCTTCCGGCGGAGTCCACTGAAAGAAAACAACTTCCGTTTGTACGGTAACTCAAAGCGAATCCATAATGTCCGTACGGTTCCTTTTTCATGAATAAATGCGGGTCGGAAGGACAACTGAAGAGGTTATTTTCTTTCACTGCTGAATTTGTCTTTTTGTAGTAGAGATTTGCAGCGTGCATCCAGTACGGTGTTGAATAAAACTTGTTCTGATAATTTGCATGAGAGCCGCCGGGGGCGATAAAATCATCATAATCATCACTGTAAAAGTTCAGATAAGTCAGGAGGGACTTCTCGTTATTGACGCACTGCGTTCTTTTTGCAGAACCTCGGGCGTTGTTCAATGCGGGCAATAACATTCCGGCAAGGATTGCGATAATTGCGATCACAACGAGCAGTTCAATCAGTGTGAAACTCATGTGTTTTTCTCTGTTTCGGAAATTTTTCATTTTTTTCCTTTCTGTTATTTTATTTTTCAATCATTTTACCATTCAGATTCAGCGGTTTGCCGAATTTACAGTTTTCCATTTCTGTATCTTTGTCGTTGAAAGTTACAACTCCATATTTCCAGCCGGGTTCCTCATTCCATTTAATTCTGATCCGGTTGAAACGGACATCCTTTGCATGGGCAATGTAAAACGCCCCTTCCGATTGTGTCTTGCCCCATTCTCCGTAAGGACCTTCAATATTATCGGAATGTGGAGTGTGCGTTCCGATACATTCCAGTTCCATATCTTCAAAGGAAATATTTTCAATTCCGGTTCCGGCATTTCCGCTGACGGATATATTTTTACTGAAGGTTCCCCGGATATGACGGAAACTGATATTTTTGATCATTTTTGCTGCAGGTTCCGGTCTGGCGCCTTTAACATTGCTCAGAACAAGAATCGGGTTTTCCACGTTCATTTGCAGATTGGAAAATGAGATGTTTTCGATCTGAACACCAGTATCCGGTTTGGCAAGATAATTGGAAATGATGGCAATGGCGGTTCTTGTATTGTAGAAGACGATATTGGAGAACGTGGCATTGCGGACAATACCATTTCCCACTCCTATGCGGATTGCGTTGCAGTTCGTATGAAGAATACAGTTTGTGACAGTCACCAATTCACAGGGCTTTTTGTTTTTGATTCTGGCGTCGGAACCGCGCAACGTGATGCAGTCATCACCGGCATCAATGATGCAGTCGGAAATCGTCACCCGGCGGCAGCAGTCAATGTCGATTCCATCCCCGTTGAAAGTCCGCTGATCGTTCAGAACCCTCAAACCGTGGATCTGTACATCATCGCTGCCATGCACAAAGCAAGTCCAGTACGGAGCATTGTAAAGTTTCAGATCAAGAATCTTGACATTTCTGCATTCCTCGAAAAAGATCATCTGACCGGGACGCCAGATGCGCATGAGTTCTTCCGGTGAGAATTTTCCATCGATCCTGTCGCAGGTCGGCTGGGTTTTATCCCCGTAAAACGCCTGACGGTTTCCGTCAATGATTCCGGTTCCGGAAAGGGTGATATTTTCCTGTTCCACAGCAACGATAAAATGAGCTCCGCTGACAAATTCCTGGGAAAATACCAGATTTTGCGGACAGAAATCATCTTTATTGTAGTCTTCTTTATCAGGGCTTGCTTTCAAGGTTGCGCCGGTTTCCAGATGCAACCCTCCGTTTGATTTCAGATAAAGGGTTCCGGAAAGGTAAGTTCCGGGCGGAAAGTAAACCATGCCGCCCGCATCAATAGCTTTCTGGATAGCTGCTGTATCTTTTGTGATTCCATCACCGACAGCACCGTAATCTTTTACGTTCCGCATAAGTAAATAACCTCAAAATTAATTATACCGGGAGCCAGTCCTAGTCCATTTATAAAGATCATTCATGCAAGCATCTGTCGGCAGTTTCATGATTTCCACATGTCCATCAGCATGACCGGTATTTGCTTTCATATTATGTCTTGCCATCAGCCAGTCGATACGTTCCTGACTTGCGAGATTTCCCCATCCGGAATAATAAGTTGCAGTACCGCTAGGACTGAAATTTGTTGATTTTTCCATATCCCACATCCAAACGTGTTTGGACGGCTGTCTGATGGAGACCCGTTTATGCCGGAGTGTTGCGTTGTCGTAGGGGAAGCAGTTTGTATTTACCCAGTAACTGAGTCTGTAACCATAGAATCCGCTGGTCCAGAGATGTTTGTCGGAAGGACAGCTGAAAAGACTGTTTTTACCCGTAGCTTTCGGGGTCTTGTAGTAGTTGTGATGAATGACCCCCATCCAGGTATCATTCGTTGCTGTAGGAGTTTTCATTCTGCTGAGCGGCATGAAACCGTCACTGTCATCACTGTATGCATTGATGAACAAAAGCAGCTGTTTGATATTTCCCTTGCAGGAAGCCATTCTGCTGTTTTCCCGTGCGTTGTTCAGAGCAGGAAGCAGCATCCCGGCGAGAATTGCGATAATTGCGATCACAACGAGCAGTTCAATCAGTGTGAAACTCATGTGTTTTTCTCTGTTTCGGAAATTTTTCATTTTTTTTCCTTTCTTTATGGTTATACAACAATTTTCTCTTGAATTTCGATTCTCTGTTTCAGACTTTCAAACTTGTTTTTCATTGCTTTTATAAACTCATCAACGGTCATGGAACCGTACAGCAATTCTTTCAGTTCCTCTCTCAGATAGAAAATGATGAGATCTGAAAAGCAATGACTGTTTTTATCCTGATCTTTCCGCGGAGCAAGGTTTTGAAGAAATTCAGCTGTCATTTGTTTTGTCTGATGATATTTATTTTTCATGTGTTCAAAAAACAGCTGTTTATGGACAGGGAAGTTTCCTTTGAATTCAGCACAAGGTTTCTGTACTTCATACGAGAGCAGGTAATGCAGGAAATCTGCTGCGGCGTGAACATTGAGACAATTTTTGGAAATTGCAATTTTCAGGAATTCCACAGACAGATTTTTTTGGCTTGGAAACGTGAGAAAACCACATCGGAAATTCGGCGGGTCAAGCACTTGAAGATGGGAAAGCTGTCCCAGGAGAAAGAGCCGCTGACCTTGCAGAAAGTTTTCCAGATTGTCAAAGGTATATTTCTGGTCTGTAACAAAAAGCTTGTCAATATTATTTCCGGCTGACCTTCCAGCTTGAACAAGTTTTTCCAGAATTGGACGGAATCTGTTCATATCATTGATATTTTCCAGATCCGTCTGTAAATAGAGATAATCCCAGATCCTGACACCGGAGAGACATCCATCGGGCAGTTTTTCAGCTGAATCCATAAGAAGATCAAGCAGTTTTCCGCCGCTTACTTTTTCAGGGATTCCGGAAATTCCGATTTTTTCTGCCAGTTCCTGATTCCAGAGAATAATGGGTGCAGAAAGATAGAACGGAACAGAATAGGTTAGATCAATATTCAAATCTTTCAGTATGTAAGAATCTGAATTTTCAACGGATTTCAGCCTTGCCGGGATTTTTATGAAGTCTTTTTCGTAATTCAGTCTGAACAAATGCGACAACATCATGATATCAATTTTTTGGGATTGAATGATCTCTTTGATGTTATTTTGCCGGGAAAGATTTTCCATCCATACAGGTTCGACAGTAACAGATCCATTCCTGTTGTTGTAATTATCAATCACTGTTTCCCAGAATTTTCTTTGAATGGGAAGATCCTCATAGATCAGAAAACGCAAAGGCGGCTGATGCATGATTTCATGCTGCATACCGGGGATGAACGGGTTTGGCTGAATGGAACGGCATTGTTTCTTCGGAGCAACCATTGTACCCAGTCTTCCGTGGCGGATGATAGCTCCACTGACATAGAACTTATTCAGCGCACTCCGGACGGTGACACGGCTGATCTGCAATGATTCAGAAATCATGCGTTCCGGGGGGAGAGGAGTTCCTGCCTCCAGATTTTCGATCAGTTTTTCCAGCTGGTTTTCCAATTGACTTTTCAGAGACTTAGGAGAAGTCCTGTCAATCATCAGTACCTGCAGCATTTCATCGGTCGTCATAATTCTGAAACTTTATTTTGTTTGTTTTAATACCAATAATACCAATTGTTACCCTATTATACCACAAATAAATCAGATTGTCAAGCCCCCTGAATGATAAAAAAGAGAGAAAAAACAGGTATTGTGCAAGAAATTGAATTGTTTTTTACAAGATCGAACAAAGAATAGAAAAGAATTTCTCAAACATATTACGAAGGACTTTCAAGTTTTTTTAATTTTTTGAAATTACCTCTTTTATTTGCAGTTTTGTTTTGATAAAATAGAGAAAAAGGCAAAAAATTAGTTTTTTCAGTATTGAAATTTCTGAAAAATGTGATATATTAGGGCTCCGATTACTGAATAGAGCAAGTCAGGAAAGGAAACAGACAATGCCGAAACGCACGGACATTAAGAAGGTCTTGATCATTGGGTCAGGTCCCATCATCATCGGTCAGGCATGTGAGTTCGATTACTCCGGAACTCAGGCATGCAAGGCACTCCGCAATCTTGGTTATGAAATCGTTCTCGTGAACTCCAACCCCGCAACGATCATGACCGACCCCGGAACTGCTGATCACACCTACATTGAACCTCTCACAGTTGACAGGCTGGAAAAGATCATCGAAAAAGAACGTCCGGATGCACTTCTGCCCAACCTGGGCGGTCAGACAGCTCTGAACCTTTCCACCGCACTTCATGAAGAAGGTATTCTCAAGAAATACGGCGTGAAAGTGATTGGTGTCGACCTCGAAGCTATTCAGCGCGGCGAAGACCGTATCATCTTCAAAGAAACCATGAAGAAAATCGGGGTTCCCATGGCAAAGTCCGAACCCTGTACCACTGTCGAAGGCGCAGAAAAAATCGCCAATGATTTCGGCTATCCTGTCGTTCTCCGTCCCGCTTACACTATGGGCGGAACAGGCGGCGGTATCGTTTACAATGTGGAAGAACTCCGTGAAGTTTGTGCCCGCGGTCTGGAAGCAAGTTTGATTCATCAGGTCCTCGTTGAAGAATGTGTCACCGGATGGATGGAATTGGAACTGGAAGTCGTCCGCGATGCTGAAGGCAATAAGATTACTGTCTGTTTCATTGAAAACGTTGACCCGATGGGAACTCATACCGGAGACAGCTTCTGCGTTGCTCCCATGCTGACCGTTCCGGAATCCCTGCAGAAGCGTTTGCAGGATTATGCTTACAGAATCGTTGATGAAGTCGGTATCACAGGCGGCGGAAACGTTCAGTTCTCCTACAATCCTGCTGATGACCGCATCATTGTGATTGAAATCAACCCCAGAACCTCCCGTTCCTCTGCTCTGGCATCCAAAGCAACCGGATTCCCGATTGCAAGTGTTTCCACTCAGCTCGCAGCAGGATTGACTCTGAAGGAACTGCCCTACTGGAAAGAAGGAACTCTGGAAAAATATGTTCCCACCGGCGATTATGTCGTTGTAAAATTCGCACGCTGGGCATTTGAAAAATTCCCGCAGGCAGCGGATTGCCTCGGAACCCAGATGAAGGCTGTCGGAGAAATGATGAGTATCGGACAGAACTTCAAGGAAGCGTTCCAGAAAGGTATCCGTTCTCTTGAAATCGGCAGATACGGACTCGGTTTTGTCAAGAAGATCGAAAAGCTTTCTGCTGAAGAACTGAAACAGAGGATCGTCACTCCCAACAGTCAGCGTTTCTTCCAGATTTATGAAGCAATGAAGAAGGGCGTGACCGTTGATGAAGTTGTCAAAGCTACCAAGATCACCCGTTACTTCATCGAACAGATGTATGAACTGGTTCAGTCCGAACTCAATATGATCGCCAAAGGCTGGAAGGGTATCACGGATGCGGAACTCGTTCAGGCAAAGCGTGATGGTTTCGCAGATAAATATCTTGCCCGGATTTTCGATGTTACAGAGAAAGAAGTCCGTGACCGCAGACGCGCAGCAGGTGCAAAGGTTGTTTACCGCGCTATTCCCGTTTCCGGTGTGGAAAATCAGGAATATTATTACTCCACCTATGCAGATGTGGAAGATAATGTAAAAGTTTCCGATAAACGCAAGATCATGATTCTCGGCGGCGGACCCAACCGTATCGGTCAGGGGATTGAATTTGACTACACCTGCGTTCATGCAGCATTTGCACTCCGCGATGAAGATTGTGAATCTGTGATGATCAACTGTAACCCGGAAACAGTTTCCACCGACTATGACACAAGCAACAAACTCTACTTTGAACCTCTCACAGTGGAAGATGTGCTGGCTGTCTACGAAAAGGAAAAACCGGAAGGTGTCATCGTTCAGTTCGGTGGACAGACTCCGTTGAATATTGCTCAGGAACTGAAAGATGCCGGATTGAATATTCTCGGAACCCAGCCGGAAGGGATCCGTCTGGCAGAAGACCGTGAATATTTCCGTGAACGGATGATCGCTCTTGGAATTCCGCAGCCGAAGAGCGGAACAGCGATCTCTCTGGAAGAAGCTATCGCACTCGGAAATGAAGTCGGTTATCCTGTGATGGTCCGTCCCTCCTTTGTTCTCGGCGGACGCGGTATGGCAGTTCTTCACAACGAAGAAGAACTCAAGAAATATGCTGTTGAAGCAATCCAGGTCAGCCCGGAATATCCCATGCTGATCGACCGCTTCCTTGATAATGCAACCGAATGTGAAGTGGATGCCCTTTCCGATGGAAAGACCACCTTCCTTGCAACTGTGATGGAACACATTGAGCTTGCCGGTATTCACTCCGGAGACTCAGCATGTGCAATTCCTCCTGTGACATTGAAGCAGGAACACCTTGACACCATCGAACGTTACTCTGCAGCAATTGCGGCTGACTTCAAGGTGGAAGGTATTCTGAACGTTCAGTATGCGGTTTGCGATGATGTTGTTTATATCATTGAAGCCAACCCACGTGCATCCAGAACCGTGCCTCTGGTGGCAAAAGTCACCGGCGTTCCTCTTGCAAGAATTGCAACCGGTTTGATGCTCGGACACCCGATGGAAGAATTCAAACCTCTGCTGAAACGCAAGTCCTCCAGCTACTATGGTGTGAAGGAAGCAGTCTTCCCGTTCAATATGTTCCCCGAAGTTGACCCGATTCTCGGACCTGAAATGCGTGCAACCGGTGAAGTGATGGGCTTGGCTGACAACTTCGGTCTTGCCTACTTCAAGGCTCAGGAAGCAGCCGGTGGAAAACTTCCGCTGGAAGGAACCGCTCTCATCTCTGTCAACAAGAAAGAACGTCAGTATCTTCTCCCCGTTGCTCAGGGCCTGCAGAAACTCGGTTTCCCGATTTATGCAACAGAAGGTACCAGTGCATTCCTTACAGAAAACGGAATTGAAAACACCATGATCAACAAGATCGGTGAAGGAAGACCGGATGTCAGCGATCTGATCAAGAATCATACAGTGAACCTGATCATCAATACTCCGAAGGATAAGACGGAAAAACGCGATGACAGCTATATCCGCATGATGGCGATTCAGTACAAGATTCCGTTCATGACAACGATTGCTGCTGCCAAAGCAAGTATTTCCGGTATTGAAGCCGCACGGAAACAGGCGATTCCGCCGAAATCCCTGCAGGAATACCATTCCGGAAAATAATTGATCGTTCTATCTGCCGCCGGATTTTAATAAAGATCCGGCGGTTTTTCTTTTTCTGAAAGGTTGGAAATGTTAATCCTCTGTGCGGTTTTTCCTATTTTATTGGCATTGGTTTTAATGACCGGTTTCCAAATTACACCCGGGAAAGCTCTTCCCTGTTCTTTTCTCAGCACCTGTATCATTGCAAAGGTGTTCTGGAAAATGGAAATCCCGGATCTTCTTTCCTACAGTTTGCTCGGGGCATTGAAGTCATTGGATATCATTCTGATCATTTTCTGTGCGATTTTTCTGTTGAATATTCTCAAGCAGACGGGTGCTCTTGAGATGATTAAAGCATCCTTTAAAGGGATATCCCCGGACCGCCGGATTCAGGTGATTGTAATAGCCTGGTTTTTCAGCAATTTCATTGAAGGGGTTGCCGGATTCGGAGCTGCGCCCGCATTGGCTGCACCGCTTCTTGCCGGAATGGGATTTCCTGCATTGACAGCTGTTGTTGTTTCATTGATCTGCAACACTCTTCCGGTCCCTTTCGGCGGAGCTGGGATCGCATTCAAAACAGCGTGTAATTCTGTTGCAGAATCTGTCGCAAATCCGGAACAGTTCAATCTGGCGGCGTTGAGCAGTTTTACCACATTATCAAGTATATCCGGTGTTTTTGTTCCGTTTGTAGCTGTTGCTTTTATGATTATTCTATCTAAAGGGAAAAACAAAATCCGTTCAATTCTGGAAATTTTTCCGTTATGTTTTCTGGGCGGCCTTCTGTATGTTATTACCTGGAAAGGGACAGCAATGCTGGTCGGCGCGGAACTTCCATCGGTACTTGGTTCTCTGATTTCATTTCCGTTTTTTTATCTTCTTCTGAAGATAAAGTTGTTTGTGCCGAAGACGGTCTGGGATTTTCCGGATGAAGTAAAGCAGGGGCAACCAGGGCTGAATCCTGTTGTCATGCAGTCTGATATCCCGAAATGGAAGGCATGGCTGCCGTATCTTTCCATTGCAGTTCTTCTTGTGGTTGCCCGGGTATCCTTTCTTCCTGTACGCGGCTGGCTTGGAAAAGTCTGTCACCTTCACTTGTCTGAGATGTTTTCTGTGCCGGGGACAGAATTCAGCTGGTCCATTCTTCTGAATCCGGGCGTATTTCCGTTTTTGCCGACAGGAATCATTTTTGCTCTGATTTTCGGATTGCAGTGGAAGAATATCTTTCAAGTATTCAAAGATTCCGAGAAACAGATCCGTTTTTCAGTGTTTGCCATTGTTTCAGCTTTTGCAATGGTGCAGATAATGATATCTTCCGTGCACAACGATTCCAATCTTCCCGGGATGCTGACTTTGATTGCGGAAGGCGTTGTACACGCCGCAGGAAAAGGGTATATTTTTGCGGCTCCTGTGATCGGATGTTTCGGAACATTTTTTGCCGGGTCCTGTACGGTATCCAACATTCTGTTCTGCCCGATTCAATTCAGTGCGGCAGGATTGCTTGAGTTTCCGGAGGCGTGGATGATTGCGCTCCAGAATACCGGAGGCGGAATCGGAAGTATGCTTCGTCTTTCCGGAATTGTTGCGACCTGTGCGACAGTTAACGCCACAGGGAAAGAAGGGAAGATTATTCTTCTGAACCTTCTTCCTGCGCTGGTTCTGATCGTACTGACTTTGCTGGGCGGATATTGTTATACGCTTTTATTTCCCTGAGGCTCCAGCATAAATCCCTGGAAATTGGCTGTTGCGATCAGTTTGCCCTGATCGTTGAACACTTCCACGTTGCTGAGACATGTTTTTTTTCCGGCATGAATGATTTTTGCAACAGCTTTCAGTTTTGTTCCTGTTCCGGGACGGATATAGTTGATGCTTGTTGCTGATCCGATACAGCGGCGATCTTCCCTGTTTGCATTGGAAGCTCCTGCAAAAGCAAAGTCTGCCAGCGTATAGATTGCTCCTCCCTGAACTACATCCAGGCCGTTAAGTTTGTTTTCGCTGATGGGCATTTCGGCTTCCGCATAACCTTCAGCGAGCACTGTGATTTTCATATCATTCGCAACACAGAATCTGTCTTTCGTGTTCAGATACTCCATAATTTCAGTAATATTCATACCGGTCCTTTCTGATGTTACTGTTTTCCGGTGGGCGGGGTATATGTCCCTTTGAAGTTTTTCTTCAGCATCCATGAAATCGGTTTCAGTATTTGAGATGCCATTTCAAACGGCAATGCTGATTTCAGCAATTCCGCAAAAACTGTAACGTCATATTCCCCTGTATTCCACAGGAATTGTCCTTCCGCATCCATGGAAACAAAGTTTCCATTAGCCTTTACATCTTTGATAACAGCTTTATCCTTGTCGAAGAGAATATTGCAGGATATCCGTGTGATTCCCGGGCTGTTTCCGAGCATGGACCATGCACCTGTGATATATTTCAGGAAGTCTTTCATAATAGGAATATTCCAGAGATCATCTCCATTCAGGTCAAGTTTTCCGGAACCGTTGATCATAATGCCGTCTTTTCCTTTTTCTTCAAAAGTGCCTTTTGAAGAGAAGGCCAGTTTTCCGTTTCCTGTACCTGCGGGAATATATTCGGTTGCTCCGAACTGGCGGAGGACCTCCCGCAGGTCAGCTCCGTCGAGGGTTTGATCAAAACTGCCTTTTCCTGTTTCAAAATTATAATTGAAATCAGCTTTGCAGACGCCTTTACAGAAGTTCATTTCTGCATTTTTGAATGAAATTTCTTCATTTTTCATGTATAGAACGGCATCAATATTAACAAGTTTTGCCCCTGCAAATGTACATGATCCATTCTGTACTTTCGACTGAATTGCAGTTTTTTTCTGATTTGTGTAATTGATGACCCCTTTGGCATTTACGTTGATGGGAAACGGAAAGTCAACAAGCACCGGATCATAATCTTCACAGAAAATCGTAAGCAGATCATTTCCCTTAATATTACTCTTCAGATTGAAGTGAAGCGTTTCTTCATTATTAGAATCTTTTTCATAATAAATTGACTCCAGCTGCATGGTACCGTCTTTTGCTTTCAGAATAAGATCCGGAATAATCAACCGGTCATCCGAGTCTGTAATAAATCTTGCCGCTCCGTACTGGAACGGGATTCCGCAATAAGTCGGATTTCTCATGACCACATTCCCGCTGATCTGATAAAAACTCTTTTTTCCATAAGCAGCAAAGAGTTCGACATCTGTTTCCACAATTCCTTTTTTATCCGGACTGGAAATATCTTTAGCAAGAGACGTGAGCGAATCTGTCTGCCAGACTGTATCAAACGCTTTTGCCAGATTTCCCGGTATTCCTGTCGCAATCAGTTTTGCAGAGATGTTTTTGTTTGGAAGATCAATTTTTACAATACCGGAAAACCGGGATTTGTCAGCTGTGTTTGCGGACAATTTGGAAATATGAATCAATTCCGGGGAAAATTCCAGATCAGCAATAATATTCTGTATTTCGACACCATTGATACAGATGTGGGGGTATTGTACTGATACCTTACCGGAATACCGTTTCATTTGCCGGCTGTCAGAACGGAATGTTCCCGTGAAAGAAACAGCAGGTTCTTTTTCTTTGAATGAGACTGTATTTTTGAAAAATTTTTTTGTTTCATCCGGAAAAGTTTCCCGGAATGTTGAGAGCTTTGCTTTTCCGTGCAAGGTGCAGAGGATTTCTCCGGAATCTTTTATCAGGAATGTACCGGTAATATTGCCTCCATCCACTTCAGCGTGACGGATATCTCCTTTCAGCTGTTTTTCATCGGCATGAACGAGCAGCTGTACTTTTTTCAATGGAATTCCATCGGCAATGATCTGAGGGATGGTCAGCTCAATATTTCCTTTATATCTGTTTCGGGAAACGGAAAAATGATCTAATGTTCCCTTGAATGAAATCAATTCATCTTCTGCCACGATATGTTTTTGTATTTCTTTCGCGAGATCCGGTTCGATAAATTTGATAAGATCTGCAATCCGGCATTTCCCATTGACCTTTCCGGAAAGCACCTCTCCTTCATCATAGTAGGTTCCGGAGGCGGTCAATGCAGATTGATTTCCCAGATCGAGAGAGACTTCTTCCAGTTCCAGAACACCTTTTTTCAAGGAGATTCGCTCCCGGATTTCAAGAAACTTCATGTCTTTGAACTGAAATTCCGGCAAAATGATATCCGCATCAATATTGCAATTCTTGAAATCATTCAAATCAATGTGAAAATCAACATTACATTCTGTTTTTTGCTTCATTTTTAACAAGTCGAAACGATGATAAGACAGCATGAATTTTTTCCGGATTTCAAGCGGAAACATTTGTATGATTCCATAGGGATATTTTCTGTTTTTCCATTGTTTTCCGGCTTTATTCTGTTCCCAGAAATCAGTAAATATATTTTCGATCATGATATGAAGGAAATTATTAACAGTCCCCTTCATAAGAACATTAATTTTTCCTATTTCTGCCGAAATTTTTTCCACTTCGAGCAATCCTTTTTTTCCCTGGATTTCCACATTTAAATTCCGGATTTTCAGGTGATCCATTTTGCCTTCTTCCCCGCTTTCAGGAAGAATTGGAATATCTGCAGTTCCATTTTTGACGACAAGATTCAAGGGGAGAAAGATCCCTTTGAATATCGCAAGGGGTTGAATATCAATGAAGACGAATGGAGCTTCAACCCGGATGCCGCTGTGTTCTTCACGATAATCCAGATTTTTTATAAAAAGCCCTTCTGTAAAACTGTAAATATACTGTTTTGCATGGAGATGATATCCTGCGTTTTTCAACGGCTTTGTTATTCCGTTAATGAGCCAGCCCGGAACTCCTTTTGAGGCACTGTGGTTGTTGAATATCCAGAGAACAAGAACCATGACAGCGCAAATCATGAAAAAAATCTTTCTGCAGATGCGCTTTCTCTTTTTTCTTTTCTGTTCTTTGATGATGATTTGTTTGTCCATGCAGAATCCCTGATGATACCATTCACTGAAAATATCATATTATAAGCTGTTTTTTTTAAAAGTCAATTTGAAAAAACAATTAATCGACATATATTTTACTGTTATTATAAAAAAATCACCAAAAAGTAATCTGGTAAAAGGTTATTTTGCTTTTTTGGAGGAGCTTGATTATGAAAAAAAACAGAGGCTGGTTGAAAATACAGTTACAGTGGCTTTATTATAAAATCATCCGGGAGAAAGCTACTCCGGAATATATAGCACGCGGATGGGCTATTGGAATGTTTTATGGATGTTTTATCCCCTTTGGTCTTCAGCTGGCTTGTTCTGTTCCCACGTCTTTCATTTTGAAAGGAAGCAAAATCGGGGCAACAGTCGGAACTCTTCTGACCAATCCTGTTTCTATCTTCTTCATTTATCCGGCTCAATGCTGGGTTGGAAGCAAGATCATCGGGAAAGATCTTTCTTATGAAGCAATTTCTGCCAGTATGAATAAAGTGATTTCTCACGAAGGTCCATGGTATGAAAGTTATCAAGTTCTGGCTGCGGAGGGATTTGATATTATTGTTTCATTCTTTGTCGGCGGCGGACTTTTGACTTTGATTATGACTCCGACTACCTACTTTTTTGTTCTTTGGCTGATCAAACGGTACCGCAAGCTGAGAGATCAGAAACAACAATAAAACTGCCAGCATAAAAAAACTCAAAGAGTTTCAAAGACTATTTTTTATGTTTTTTCTTTCTTGCCTTGAAAAGTAAGAGCTTATGATGTATATTTCTCATCACATTATAACATTTCTTCAGGAGATATGATAAGATGAAAAAGAATTTCACTTTGATTGAGCTGTTAGTGGTAATCGCAATAATTGCAATCCTTGCAGGAATGTTGTTGCCCGCTTTGAACAATGCCAGAAAATCCGGAAAACGTGCTGATTGTGTCGGCGAAAGAAAACAGATCGGCTTGATCGTTCAGCAGTATGCTCAGGATTTTGACGGTCATATTCTTTCTCATGCACAACACACATCCAGTTCTCTCGACCGTTATTGGCTTTATGCAAATCCCAATGAAACAACAACTGAAAAATCCTATACTCTTTATATGTGTACGGAAGTGAATCATCCCGGAAAGCAGGATTCTGCAAGTGATTGGTATGTAGGAGCTCAGCATTATACGATTGCTGTTTACCTGAGCGGATTCCAGCGGGATCTTATCAATAGTGTCAGCTACAGCCGTTCCAAACTTGGAAAATTCAAGAATCCTTCTGCCAAAGGTCACATGTTTGAAAACAAAAAGTGTTATTACATGGAAGGCGGCGGACCGAACAGCAATAATTCCCATTTCGTAGGCCGTCATAACGGTTACGGAATTATTCTTTATGTGGATGGTCATGTAGGGGCTGAAAAGGAATCCTGGATCCAGAGCCGCACAGGAACGGATGCTCCGCTTTTCTCCAATGATAAAGGTGTTTGAGCCTTTCTGAATTTCTGTTCGATTGAAGAACAGCAGGTAAAAATATCTGGTTCTGATTCAAATAAAGAATCTGGAAGTGAATTTGTTGTGCGGTCTGGTCGGTTCTGTTCTTCAAAGAGAAAGCCTCCAGACTTTTTGTTGCCGGAGTTTCGGTGATCCTTGCCGGAATCGCCTGTTTCGGTATTGCAAATGTAATTCAGTGGATAACGTCCGTAAAATTGCGCACATTTTAAAAGACAAGGCTTGAAAAAAGCCTGTTTCTATGATTGATTATAATAACCACAAAACAAACAATCAAGAAAGGAAACAGGCTATGAGAAATGTAGCGCAAAAATCAGAAAA